>CAJFUU010000099.1 GCA_904420265.1 uncultured Clostridia bacterium | reverse complement strand
CTTGAAGATCTTCTGCACGGCCTTGACGTGGCGCTCGTCGGTGGTGCGGATGAAGTCGTCGTACTCGATGTTCATCAGCTTCCACAGGTCCTTGGTGGCGGCGACGATCTCATCGACAAATTCCTTGGGCGTCTTGCCAGCCTGCGCCGCCTTGCGCTCAATCTTCTGGCCGTGTTCGTCCGTGCCGGTGAGGAAGTAGGCGTCGTAGCCGAGCTGCTTTTTGAAGCGCGTCATCGTGTCGGCGGCCACGGTTGTGTAGGTGTGGCCGATGTGCATGTTGCCGCTGGGGTAGTAGATGGGCGTGGTGATGTAGAACTTGCCCTTTTGCTCCATGAATATCCCTCCTGCATTCCTTGCGGGCGGCCAAAAGAAAACGCCCCTCCTTCCGAGGGGCGCTTGCGCGCGGTACCACCCTGCTTCACATGGAAGACCATGCCTCTGGGCAAAAACTGCCCGCGCCGGTAACGGGACGGCCCGGCGGACGCTACTGCCGTTCGCGCCCGCGGCTCGGGAGCCATGTTCGCGCGCCGCCCTGCCGCCGGCTTGCACCTTTCCCGGCTCTCTGAGGGGCCTTGCAGGCGCGCTACTCTTTCCTTCATCGCCTTTGCAGCTATTATACCCGCAAACGCGGCGTTTGTCAACGCGCGAAGCCCCAAATTAAGCACCGGGCGGGCTGCGCGGCGCGGGGCCGCAACACAGGCGCGGCCATCAGCGCGGAGAGGCGCGATACGACGGCCCTTGAGCTATGACCTCCACGGCCTTGCGCAAACGACGGCTGGTGAACTGCCCGGCCTGCGCCGTACGCGCTGGTCAATCGAAAACAGTCTGCGCCGTGCGCTGGATGCGGCCTTCAAAGAGGACGATGCGCCTGTGCGCGTGGGACACGCTGCCGTTGCGGCGAACATATTTTTCAGGATGGCGTTTCAACCGCTCAAGGCGGACCACTCTGCGAATGGCCGCCTGGCCTCCAGGCGCTGGGAATTTCTCTTGGCTGTGTCCATCCCGCTCCGGCCGCTTCATGGGCGACGACTGCCTTAGCCACACCGCGCAGGCGACGGGCCCGTTGAGGGCGCTCTCCCCCGGCCTGTATGCGGCCATCGTCAATGTTTTACGCAGGCGTGGAAGCGCCCGTATGTCCGCTTGGACTTCCAGGCCAATTGCGACGGCCAGGATGAATGGACTCAAAGCCTGCGTTTTCCCATTGAGCGTGCGGCAACGGCTTGGCACAAGACCTTACATCGTCTGCCTACAGCTATAATCTGCCCACGGGCCGGATAGGCCCCACAACGCTACGCGGTTCGCTTTTCTGTACCCGCCTTGGCCGCAGAATGGTGCACGCTTTCCCCGCCAGACGGCAACGGCCCGACCATGGGACTACAGACCTCAACATCGGCACACAGTTGTAATCCACCCATGAGACGGATAAGCCCCGCAAACGCAACGCTACCCTCTTTTCTGTGCCCGCCCCGGCCGCAGACGGCGCACTTTTTCAGTTAGATAGCATTGGCATCCGGCCAGCGCGGCGAGGAAATTTCGTTCGCACGAGCGGCCGCGCCGAAAGGCTGGATCTTCTCAGGCACGCAGCGTCTTGCGCAAGCCCTTGGGCAGATGGTTTTTCAGCGTTCCGTCCGCCTGCTTGCCCCAACCCAACGCCAGGCCGTCATATGTAGCCAGCGTCCAGCCCGCTTCGCCGGCGCGGGGCAACGCCTCGCCAGCCAGAAAGGCCCGCGCTTCCGCTTCGTCGAGCGCGGCGGCGCGCAGGGCCTGTTCCGGACAAAGCGCCATAGCCAGGGCATGTTCTGGCTCGACGCGGTTTTTGCCAACGCGCAAAAGCGCCGTTCCCGGTGAAACCACGCGCAGGCCATCCATATCCGGCGCAAGGGCGGGCACGGCGAACAGCCTGTCGCCCAAAAGCCGCATCCGCGCGCGCAAAACCGCCGGGGGCAGCGAGCGCAGAACCGTATCGTGCAACGCTTCCACCAGCGCGCGCCCATCTTCCGCACTCGTGGCGGCGCGTTCGCCTTTTCCCGCTTGCGGGCAGCGCGCGCCGCGCCTCGCCCGGGCGCCCTTCTTCCATGAATCCTCCGCGAATCGAGCGGTGCAGGGCGTCGTCAACTGAGCGCCGCGCTCCCGTTCTGCAATCCGTATGGGCGTATCCTCCGTCTCCCCGCCAGCGCGGCGCAGGCGGGCCGCAAACTGGCCGTCGCCGCGGACGCGCTGCGGCCAAATGCGCAACATGCCGCCCTCGGACGCGCCCAGACCGGGCATTTCAAAATCCCAGGGCGAAAAATCGGGATGCCGGCAAAGAAAATCCCGGACGCTTTCCTCGTTTTCAAAGGCGTTGAACGTGCAGGTGGAATAGACCAGCCTGCCGCCGGGACGCACAAGGCGCGCCGCCGCGTCGAGTATGTCCGCCTGGCGCTTTTGGCAGCCCGCCGGCGCGGCGGCGCTCCACTGCTTGCGCGCATCCAAATCGCGGCGGAACATGCCCTCGCCCGAACAGGGCGCGTCCACAAGCACGGCGTCAAAAAAGCCCGGCCACTTTGCGGCAAGGCGGTCGGGCTTTTCGCATGTTACCACGGCATTGCAAACGCCCAGCCGCTCCAGATTGCCGGCCAGCACGCGGGCGCGAGCAGGATCCACCTCGTTGGCAACCAGCGCGCCTTCGCCGTCCATCGCCCGGGCGATCTGCGACGCCTTCCCGCCCGGCGCGGCGCACAAGTCCAACACACGCTCCCCCGGCCTTGCCGCAAGCACCGCCGCGGGCAGCATGGCGCTGGCCTCCTGCAAATAAAACGCTCCCGCCCAGTGCGCAATGGAAGTGCCGGGACGCGTTTCCGGGCGCAGGTAAAAACCTCCTTCCGCCCAGGGGACAGCTCCGGCAATGAACGGCATGGCCGCCTCGCCGCGGCGATGCACGCGCAGCGCCAATGCCGCCGGAGCGTCCAGGGCGCGCAAAAAAGCGTCTGTCTCCGGCCCCAGCAGGGCGCGCATGTCTTCGATAAACTCAGGCGAGAGATTCGGCATAGGCTTCCAGTTCGGCAAAATTCGTCACCACGGGGCCATCCCAACGGCGGACGCGCTCATCGCGCGCCATTTGCACCGCGCGCAGGCCCATGGCCTGCGCCCCGCGCAGGTTGCGCTCAAAGTCGTCCGCAAACAGGCAATCTTCCGGCCGCGCCCCGAGCAGTTCGAGTATGCGCGCATACATGGCCGGGGCGGGCTTGAGCGCGCCCACATCGGTGGAGAACACATGCGCGTCAAGGTATTCCCACAGGCCGGCGTTTTCCAACACACGCCGCAGGGAGGGCGTGGTATCGCTCAAAAGGCCGAGGCCAAAGCGGCGCTGAAAGCGGGGCAGGTATACCTGCGCGTCGGCATATACGCCCATGCGGCGCGGGTTTTCCACAAAATCGCGGGCCAGTTCGTCGGTCTGCTCCGCCGACAACCCCCAGGGCACAAGGCGGTTCATTTCCGCAAAGTAGCGGCGGCGCCGGGCGTATTCCTCCGCCTCGGTATCCATGCGCGCATCTTCGCGTACAATTTCCCAACAGGCCTCGTGCGCGCGCTGGAAGGCTTCGCCGCCCAATGTGTCCGCCACAACGGGGTTTTCCGTCATCGCCGCGCCGTAAAGCCAACTGCCAAAGGCGGGATAGACAATCACGCCGCCTGCATCCAGAATCAGTTTCATGGGCCACCTCCGCAGTGTTTTGCTGTCTTTCATTATAACATTCGTCCAGTCGCGGTGCAAGGTTCGCCGCGCGAAAAACAACCGCGGATTTTACGCGGCAAGGTTGAAAAAATTTGGACACCGTGGTAAAATTATGGTAAGTCCCGTCGAAGGATGTGGAGCGGAGGAAACTGCTATGATGCGAAAAATCGCGGCGATTATGCTGGCGTTTTTGTTGGTGGCAAGCGCGGCGCTGGCGGATACGGTTGTAGGGGAGGAGGGCGACAGCTATGTGCGCTCCGGCCCCGGCCGCGACTACGCCCAACTGGGCGTGCTCGGCGAAGGCGAAACGGCCCAATATCTGGACTCGACGCGCTACGACGAGCGCGGCGTGGCCTGGTACAACGTGCTTTATGACGGCGAGACCGGCTGGGTCTCCTCGCGCTATACGCGCTTGCAGGCCGGCGGCAACGGAAACGCCGGCTGGGCGGACGACGCCTGGTGGGTGCGCGCCACGGGCGGGCGCGTCTATTTGCGCTCCGGCCCGGGCACCGAGTATGAGGATATAGGTTCCATTGTCGAAGGCGAATGCCTGCGCTATCTGGAGGAAACCTGCTATGACCAAAGCGGTACGGCCTGGTATAAGGCGCAGTATTATTCCTATGGCGAGGCGTGGGTCAGCAGCCTTTACAGCGAACTGACGCAGACCTACACCGAAGCGGACGGAGACGACGCCGGCACCCTCGGCAACTATATCCAAACCCACGGCCGCGTCAACGTGCGCTCCGGCCCTGGCCTGGAATGGGAAGCGTTGGGAACGCTCGCCAGCGACGTCACCGCCACCTATCTTGGCAATTACGCCGAGGATGAGCGCGGCGTCACCTGGTACGAAATTTCCTTCAAGGGCGGCAGCGGCTGGGTTTCCTCCCGCTATTGCACCTTGTATTGAAGGGCAGGCGAGCCGGGGCGACGGTCTTTTGCCAGTATGGGCGCCGCTGAACCGGGAAAGCGGCCGCGGCGTTTCCCCTTCCATGGCGCGCCGCGCGGCAGGCCAAAGACAAGGGCCTTCACGATATGAAAACGCGGAATACCCCACTATTTGCGCCG
>CAJFUU010000098.1 GCA_904420265.1 uncultured Clostridia bacterium | reverse complement strand
TGCGAAAAACTCTATGAGACGATGTCGTTTAAGGAAATCACCATTCGCGACATCGCCAACGCCACCACCTTTGGCCGCACGTCCGTCTACAACTATTTTCAGACCAAGGAAGAAATCTTCCTGGCGCTTTTGCAGCGGGAATACGAAACCTGGACGGCCGACCTGGAGGCATTGGCCGCCTCGGAGGGGCCGCGCACGCGTGAGGCGTTGGCGGAAGGACTGGCGCGCACGTTGGAAAAGCGGGCGTTGCTTTTGAAGACCATGACCATGAACCACTTCGAGATGGAGGAAAACAGCCGCGTGGAACGGCTGGTGGAATTCAAGGTGGCCTATGGCGCTTCCCTGCGGGCGGTGGAACATTGCCTGGAGGCGTTTTGCCCGGAGATGGACGCGCAGAACCGGCAGGGCTTCCTTTACGCCTTTTTCCCGTTCATCTACGGCATATATCCCTATACGCGGGTATCGGAAAAACAGCGTGCGGCCATGCGCGGAGCGGGCGTGGACTATGTCTATTATTCCATTTATGAGATAACCCACAACTTCCTGAAACTGCTGTTGCGGGCAATTCCCTGAGCAGACGATTTTGAAAAGGAGCAGTGAAAGCATGAGCAAAGTATTGGTCGCCTATTTTTCTGCCAGCGGCACAACCGCCGCGGTCGCAAAGAACCTTGCGCAGGCAGCCGGGGCGGATTTGTATGAAATCCGTCCGGCCGTTCCCTACACGCCGGCGGATCTGCGGTGGACGGACAAAAATTCCCGCAGCTCCGTGGAAATGCGCGATTCGGCCTCCCGTCCGGCGCTGGCCGACCATGACGCCCCTGTGGCGGAACACGACGTCATCCTGCTGGGCTTCCCGATTTGGTGGTACGTGGCCCCCACCATCATCAATACTTTCCTGGAAAGCTATGACTTTTCCGGCAAGACCATCGTCCTGTTCGCCACATCTGGCGGCAGCGGCTTTGGCAAGACCGTGCAGGCGCTTTCGCCCAGCTGCCCGGGCGCGACAGTGAAGGAGGGCAAACTGCTCAACGGCCGTCCTTCGGCGGAAAACCTGAAAAAGTGGGTGGAAACGCTGTGAACATCGTCGTGCTGACGGGCAGCACGAATAAAAACGGTTCCACCAACCTGCTGGCGGAAGAATTTGCGCGCGGCGCGCGGGAGGCCGGACACTCGGTCGAAATTTTCGACGCCGCGCACGCAAACATCCGCCCCTGCACCGGCTGCGTCCACTGCGGTTATGAAGGGCCGTGCGTACAGAAGGATGACGTAAACGCCATCCGCGCCAGGATTCTCGGCGCGGACATGATGGTATTCGCCACGCCGCTGTATTACTACGGCATGTCGGCCCAGCTCAAAACGCTGATTGACCGCTTCTGCGCCTTCAACAGCAGCATCCAGCGCAAACACATGCGTTCGGCGCTGCTCGCGGTGGCGTGGAACAGCGACGATTGGACGTTCGAGGCGCTCATGGCGCACTATCGGACGCTTACACGCTATTTGAACCTGACGGATATGGGCGTGGTGCTCGGCCACGGTTGCGGCACGCCCGACATGACCCGGCGCTCGCCCTATCCGCGCCAGGCATACGAATTGGGACGGGCGCTGAAGTAGCCCGTCCCGACTCCCAAAGCGGAAGTCCCGAAACGGCCGGCCAAAGCCGGCAGATTGCCGGGGCGATGCAAAAGCCCGCAAAACAGGGAAGCGAAAACTGTTTCCGCCTCCTGTTTTGGCAGGGCTATTTTTGCGTTTATAGGCTTTGCCGATACTTCAGAACTTTTCGCGCAATGATGGGCAACGCCGTCCAATAGAGATTCCTCCAAATCGCGATGCGACGCGCCTGAACAGTGGAAGCAGGCTGCGCGCCGCCTCTTTGCCATCTGTAAGCGCGGCAACGCGTTTCCCGCTCAACGGCGTAGTTTATGCGATAAAAGTTTTTTACAGATCTTTCGTTCGTTGGCTGCGGATATGCCAAGCAAAACGCCGCTTTTACGCAGAGCCTGAGCGAAACGGCCGCACCGCCTGAAAAGAATCGAGGATGCGATGGGACTTCGGCCATCTCCCTGGCCGCAAATCCTATCGCAGCGCGCCTCCCATGCGGAGAGGGATGCCGAAAACGGCAAGATATGGCGCGCAATAGGGCTTAACGGATGCATCTGGTCATAACTGCGCATGGCATGCCGGGGCGGTTTTCTGGGGAAACGTGCCGCGGCGGATTGTAGCGTTGCGACGAAGTCCTGGCGCAGAGGCGCTTGGGTATGATTTTTCGCTCTCTGATAGCGAGGGGAAGCCCCGGCGCGTAAAATACTGCCACGGATACATCTGGTCGTAGCTGAACATGGCATTCGGGGGTGGCTTTCTGTAAAAGCAGGGCCGCGGCGGATTGTAGCGCTGGGCAAAGTCCCGGAGCAGAAGCGCTGGGCATGCGCTTTTGCTCTTTGAC
>CAJFUU010000097.1 GCA_904420265.1 uncultured Clostridia bacterium | reverse complement strand
AACGTCCTCGCGCAGCGCGGACGGATGTCGCGCCGGAGCCGGTCTTGACATCCAGCACCAGAAACATCCCCGCGCAGCGCGGACGGGCGACCGTCTAGCGCGCAGCACGGTGGGCAAACATTTGTCGATACAGACCCAGGCATCATTTTGCCATGGACACACGCATTCCCCAGAGCGTCTACCCCGGCGCGCTTCCTCCGCATTGCGGAATTGCCAACCAAATGCCTGCGGATGGCAAGCGATGCCCACCGCCGCAACACCTGACGTATTGCGGACGGATGGCCGTCTGGCGACGCTGCCCGGCGGGCAAGGCTTCGCCAAACGCAGAACGGAAGTGCTTCCCTTGTGCGGCGCTCTCCCCCGCCCGAACTGCCCAATGCCCCCTGACGAATACCGCCGCCCGCCATGCCGGCGGCTTAAATGGAGAAAAAATCATGAACACTGAACTTCTCTCCCCCACGTCCGAAGCGCTTGCGCGCGCGGGCGAACTTTTGCGTGCCGGCGAGGTGGTGGCCTTTCCCACCGAAACCGTCTACGGCCTGGGCGCAAACGCGCTGGACGCCGCCGCCGTCGAGAAAATTTTTGCCGCCAAGGGCAGGCCGGGCGACAATCCCCTGATTGTGCATATCGCGGAGGCAAACGACCTCGCGCCGCTGATCGCCTGCGAACCCAGCGCCCGGGCCCGGGCCCTGATGGACGCTTTCTGGCCGGGGCCACTGACGCTGATCTTCCCCAAGAGCGCGGCGGTTCCATCGCGAGTGACGGCCGGATTGGATACTGTGGCTGTGCGCATGCCCGAGCACCCGGTAGCGCAGGCCCTGATCCGCACCTCGGGCGTGCCCATTGCCGCGCCCAGCGCCAATCGCTCCGGCCGCCCCAGCCCCACTACGGCGGCGGACGTGCTGGAGGATATGGCCGGACGCGTGCCGCTGATTCTCGACGGCGGGCCTTGCCGCGTGGGCGTGGAATCCACCGTAGTGGACCTGAAGGGCGATACGCCCCGCGTTCTGCGTCCCGGCGGCGTCACCCGCGCGCAGATTGAAGCCGTGGCCAGCGCCTGCGAAGTTGACCACGCCGTGCTGCACCCGCTCGGCGACGGCGAGAAGCCGCGTTCGCCAGGCATGAAATACAAGCACTATGCGCCCCGCGGCGAAGTGACGGTGTTTCGCGGCAAAAAGGCCGTGGAAAACATCATCCGCCGCTACGACGCCGCGCAAAACGCCCTGATTCTGGCGCTGGAAGGGAATCTGCCCCGCTATGGCAGCCGGCGTTGCCTTTCGCTTGGACCGGATGCGCAAAGCATGGCCGCAAATCTGTTTCATTCCCTGCGCGAAGCCGACCGCATGGGCGCGCAGACCATTCTTTGCGAAAGCGTGGAATCCGTCGGCGTAGGGCTGGCCGTGATGAACCGCCTGTTGCGCGCCGCCGCCTTTCGCGTTGTGGACTGCGAGGATTGATATAACAGGCGGCGGTTGGCGGGCGCATCGCAAGCGTCCGCCCGACGTTTTCCCCTATCCGCGCGACAAAAGCCGGCGCTCCCGTTGCGCCGCTTTCTGTATTGCGGACGATGTTGACAAAACGGGCCGTGGCCATACGGGCGCATGGAAGCAAGACTTTTTCATATCCTCTCTGTTTTCCCGATGGTTCCCGTTCCGCCGCTTTGCGCGCGCAGACCGCAAAATTGATATAGCGCGCAGCCGGCGCGGGATAGTGCAAAGGATTGCATATTCTGATGCCCCGCATTTTATCCGTCAATCCGCCATATACTAGCGCCCGCGCGGAAAGAAGCCGTTTCCGGTTCGCGCAACAAAGCTGATCATGCGCGCAAAGCGGCAATAAGGGCGTTTAAGTGCACCCTTTCCACACCACAGGATATAAAAATGCCGCCGCTCTGTTGGCAGACGGCGCGTTGCCTTCTGCGCATTTATGCGGCGCAGAATCATCCGTCAAGCTGCCTATAATAGCACCCGCGCGGAAAGAAGCCGTTTCCGGTTTGTGCAACGAAGCTGATCATGCGCGCAAAGCGGCAATGAGAGCGGTTAAGCGTTGTGTATCCTTTCCACATCACAGAACACAAACATACTGCTTCCCTGCTGCCAGGCAGCACTCTGCCTTCCGCGCATTTATGCGGCACAGAATCATCCGTCAATCCGCCGCAGACAACGTCCGCGCGAAAAGAAGCCGTTTCCGGTTTGTGCAACGAAGCCGATAACGCACGCAAAGCGGCAATGAGAGCGATCAAGCGTTGTGTATCCTTTCCACATCACAGAACACAAACATACTGCTTCCCTGCTGCCAAGCAGCACTCTGCCTTCCGCGCATTTATGCGGCGCAGAAAACGGCTGGACGAACATCCTCTCTCCCCTTCTTGAATCAGCGCCGCCTTACCAAACAAACAACGGCGTGACAAACGGGGATATTTTGTATATACGCACGCATCACCGCAGTGCCCCTCCGCAATCATCCTGACAGCCGCGCCGCATTCACGCCTCCAAGGCAAACAAGTTTTACGCCTTTGCCGCTGCGTTTTTTCTCGCGCCGTCCGCCCTTTATACAATTCGAGACGAACCGTCCCCTTTCCAAACGCAAAAGCGGGGCGCGTTCCCGCGTCCCGCATGCTGTCAAAACCCCTCAAGAGAGCGCGAGAGGGTGTGGCCCTTCGCACTTTCATCGTCTCCGACGGCGTGTGCATCGGGTGCGGGGCGGTTTTTGCGCCGTGGAATCCCATTTCCCTGAGCAAAAATTGTTCCGTTGCAATTTTCGTTTGTATCACGCAACGGCGTGAGCAAAAATCGGAGAGGGCGGTAGGATGCGCAAAACCCGCAGATTCTACGATTCTTCTCCCTTGGCGAAACCGCCATGGCTCCAGTTGCAAATTTGAAGCGCGGCGCCCGGCGGAGGAGAAACTCCATCGTCCGCCAGCTTGTCAAAAATACGCTTTTGATAAGCTGGGGACGCGTTCCCGCGTCCCGTCCAAATATACCGGCGTATTCTAGGCGCCGGCCTCCAGCTTTTTCATTGTCTCATCCAGCGTTTCGGCGACGGCCAGCACTGCGCGCGTGCAGTCCGGCGGATTTGAAACGGCATACCGCGGTTTGAGGTCTATACAGTCCAGGCTGCCCATCTTCGCGCGCACGCGCTCGAGAAACGGCACGGTGACCTCGTCCTTGAGCGGCGTGGCTTTTTCCACAGGCGCGGCATACTTTCTGGAAAGCGCCATCAATGCGCCGGTAATCGCGCCGCAAACGCCGCCGACGCCCATGCCGCCGCCAAAAGCGGCGCTGACGCGCATATCTTCCTCGGTCATGCCCAGGCCGTAGACGATATTCGCACCGCGCAATATGCGTTCGCAGCAGTTGAGGTTCTTGCCCGCGTAGCGCTCCTGCTCCTCCGGAGTGTAAAACGCCGCCTTGCCGAAGTTCGCGGCAATCAAATCGCGCAGTGTTTCGTGCATATATCCCCTTCTCCTTTGCAATAATGTAAGCGCGCCAGGCCGCCTTCGCGGCGTTCCCAGCCCTGTCAGCATAACACAGTTTCTTCCCTTTGGCAACGAGGCGTCCAAAAGTTTACAATTTCCGAACGGTGAAGCCCGTCGCGCCTCGGGTGAATATTGCCAAAGAAGCGATACCGTTTTTGCCGGATGCCGTCCTTCAAACCGGAGGCAACAATTCCAGCTTTTGCATTCCTCCTGCGGGCGCATCGGCGGGCACAGGCCCGGCAGAAGAAACCTGATCTTGCGAACCGTTGGCCTCCGCGTCCTGAACTGCCTGTGTGAAAGTTCAGAAAAATGGTGCTCTTCCAGCGGTCAGGACGGGCGTCCGGCTATTGAAAGCGCCGGTAATTTGGGACGGCCGCGGGCAAAGAAAGTCTTCCTGAGAAGGAGCGCTTCGTCAAATCCAAACGAAGGCGGAAAAAGCCTGTCCCTTTGGGCACAAGGCGCTTTCGCAAAAACGGTGAAATGCTCTCCCCTGACGAGGGCCTTCGCAGATCTTCCGGCCAGATGCGGCGATTTTCAGGCAGGAAACAGTGCCCTCATTGCGTATTTGCGAGGTCCTCTAAGTCACACCCCGTATTCCTCGCAAGTTTGCCTTTCATCGCTTGCAGCTGTCCGGCGAAGCGTCCCTTGCTTCAAAGTGCCGCTCCGTGAAGCGCCACGCCGGTTGCATGCGTTCTCAAAACGCAAATCGCTTCCACCGTTGGGGAAGCGATTTCAGGATGTTGACAAAGTCAACAGACTGCCAGAGTGATGAGAAAGCCTGCAATTCAAGGAAGCAAACTGGCAGGCAAGGGAGTTTACCTGAACGCAAGCGACCGCAGACTGCCAGTGCAGCTGACGCAGAAAGCTAAAATTGCCCCCGGTTTTTCTTGGACAGTACCCCAAGCAACGGACAAAGGAAAAAAGTGGCCTCCTGTCGTAGAATAGGAACTGCGACAGGAGGTTT
>CAJFUU010000096.1 GCA_904420265.1 uncultured Clostridia bacterium | reverse complement strand
GGCGGCAATTTTTGCTTTCTGCGTCAGCTTCCCTTGCAGCCTGCGGTCGCTTACGTCCGTGCAGGCTCCCTTGTCTGCAAGTTTGTTTCCTTGTCCTGCAGGCTTTTCATCACTCTGGCAGTCCATTGACTTTGTCAACAGACTGGGCTTTGCCAAAGGCGAAATGGCCACAGCTCAAATTGGAAATTTGAGACGCGGCACCCGGTGGGGGAACTTGCTTCCCCGTCCACCAGCCCGTCAAAAGCCTTTTTTGACAAGCGGAAGGGAACCGCCGTAAACGGTTCCCCTTTTTATGTCTGTATGGGCCTGTCGCGAGGAGCGTCAGCAGTGAGCGTCCATCATGCAGCGCAGCAGGCGCGCCTGGTCGTTGGGGTTGTCGGCGAGCACCTCCAGCGCGGGAATCTCCCGCAGGCGCAGGGGCATGCCAAACGACAGCATTTGCGCGGCTACCGGCTTGAGATCGCGGCGCGTTCCCTGCCCGTCCAGGTAGGAAACCACGCCTTCGCATTCCCCGACCTTGCGGAAAAAAGCGTCGGGATTTTGAACATTGATAAACAGCATGCAAATCCCTCCTATCATCTTGTTTTTTGCACCACTCTGTGGTACAATAGAAGTATACTGAATTTATTTGCGGAAAGCAACGATTATTGCGACGAATAAAGGTAAAATACTGACATAAGGTGGCGCTATATGATCTATCACCCTACAGAACTTATGTTGGATGACCGTCAGCGGGAAAAACTGTTGGGCTACGACCCGGGCTTTCCCTACACGGCGTTGGATTGTGCGTTTGACGGCTATGCCGGTTCCTGTGTGGACTGGCACTGGCACGCTACGCTGGAAATCAACGTTTGCACCGCGGGCGTCCTCAAAACGTGCACACAGCGCGGCGAATACCTGGTCAAGCCGGGCGACGGCATACTGGTCAACGCCAATGTGCTGCACCGCAACGAGGCGTTCGAGGGCGCCACGGGCGTGCGCGCCCAAACGCACATGTTCGATCGCGGCATGCTTGCCGCTGCAGAGCAGCCCCTGCGCCGCTATGTAACGCCGGTGGTGGAATGCGTCCTGCTCGATGCGCTGCCCCTTTCGCGCGCGGATGCGGCGCAGCGGGAGATTCTCGACCTGCTTTCCCGCGTATTTGCCGCCGCCGGGGAGGAGGCGGACGGTTATGAACTGGAAATTTGCGCGCTGCTGACGCGGATATGGCAGGGCGTCTATGCGCTCGCGCGGCCCCTGCTTGGCGCCCGTCAGCCCGCGCCCCGGCCGGAGACGGCCCGCCTTAAACAGATGCTCGGCTATATTCGGGAGCATTACGCTGAAGACATCGCCCCTGCGGACATCGCCGCCGCGGCAGGCGTGTGCGAGCGCGAGTGTTTCCGCTGCTTCAAGCAGGAATTGGGCACCACGCCGCTTTCCAGCCTTACCGATTTCCGCCTGCGCAAAGCCGGAGAACTTCTGCGCGAAACCGGCCTTTCCGTCACGGAGATTGCCTCTGCCTGCGGTTTTGCCAACGCCAGCTACTTCGGCAAGGTCTTTCGCCGCCGCATGAACCTTTCGCCGCTGCAATACCGCCGCGGCTGAGGCGGTTGGCCGGGAATTTTTGCCAGCATCTTGCCGTTCATGCTTTTCTGTGGTAAAATAGGAATATACTGATGATTTTTGGAAAATATATGGGAATATATTGACAAAAAAAGTAAAATACCGACAGAATGGCGAATGCGTTGCAAGTGCCAAATGGAGGAAATCCTCATGCCTGCTTTTGTGGAAGTGATGAGCGACGGCTCGGAGCGCGTTTTGTACAATCGACCCGGTTTTGCGGTGTTTACGCGGCGGGAGCGGCTGTCCGCTTTTTCCGGCGGCCGCATCCTCAGCCATTGGCATGACGACTTGGAACTGCTTTGCGTGCGGCAGGGGCGCATGCGCTGCTGCATAAATGGGGAAAAACTCGAGGCAAAAGAGGGCGACGGCCTGTTTATCAACTCCTGCCAGACGCATGGCTTTGAGCGCGCCGGGCGCGGGGACTGCGCGTTTTTCTCGCTGCTGATCCACCCGTCTATGTTGGGGGCAAACGCGTATTTGCGGGAAAATTTTGTGCGCCCGCTTTCGCGAAACGACGCCTTTGCCTGTCTGCCGCTCCAAGCCGGCGTTGAGTGGCAGGACGGGATTTTGCGCTGCGTGCGCGCGGCCTGTGAAGCGATGGACGGCGACGACCCCGCCGCCGAACTTCTGGTTATGAGCCTGTCCTTTCAGGCCATCGCCATGCTCACGCGCCACATGCCGGAACCGGCGCCGTTGGCCATGGAGACGGACCGGCGCTCGCTTGCTTTGCGGCGCATGCTTGGCTATGTGCAGCGCCATTACCGGGAAAAAATCGCCCTGGGGGACCTTGCCGCCGCCGGGGGCCTGTCTGTTAGCGCCTGCTGCGACCTTTTCCGCCGGCACACGGGCCAGACGCCCGGCGGCTATGTGACCCGCTATCGGCTGGAAAGGGGCATGGAACAGTTGTGCAACCCAAACCTGTCGGTTACGGAAATTGCCCGTTCCGTGGGGTTTGCCAGCGCCAGTTATTTCAGCGAGTGTTTCAAGCGTTATTTGCACATGACGCCGCTGGCTTACCGCCGCGCCGCTGAAAAGGAGAGGAGGGGGGCGTGAGCCTGCCCTGAGGGTTGCGGGAACGCCGGTTTCATATTATAATTATAATAGAAAGCGCGGCAAGCAATGGCCGCGCAATTCCGGCAAAAGAAGGGAAACGCATGGAGTACAGAATTTTGCCGCACGGCGGCGAGAAAATCAGCATCATCGGCATGGGTACCAGCTCTTTGCACGAGGCGGGTAAGGACGCCGTGGCCGTGGTGGAGGCGGCACTCCAGCGAGGCGTGAACTATTTTGACCTTGCCGCCGCGGAGCGCGCTTCGCTTGAGGCCGTAGCGGACGCGCTGCGCGGACGGCGCGAAGACGCGCTTTTGCAGATACACTTCGGCGCGCTCTATGAAAATGGAACCTACGGCTGGACGCGGGATCTTGAGGCCATTCGCCGCGCCTTTGAATGGGAGACGCAAACGCTTGGCCTTGCGTATGCGGACATGGGCTTTTTGCACTGTGTGGACGATCCGGACGATTTGGAAACCGTGCTTCACGGCGGCCTGTTTTCCTATCTGCGCGCCCTCAAGGCCGAGGGCAGGGTGCGGCATATTGGTTTCTCTTCGCACGATCCCGACATCGCCCGCCGCATACTCGACACCGGGGAAATCGACCTGTTCATGTTCAGCATCAACCCCGCCTACGACTATCAGAAGGGCGAATATGGCATCGGCGAGGTGGAAAATCGCGCCGCGCTTTACCGGGATTGCGAAAAGGCCGGCGTGGGCATTTCAGTGATGAAGCCCTTTGGCGGCGGCCAGCTTCTGGACGCGGGCACGTCGCCCTTCCGCCGCGCGCTGACGAGAACGCAGTGCCTGCAATACGCCCTGGACCGCCCGGCAGTATTGACCGTTTTGCCCGGCGTGCGCAACATGGAGGACCTTGAAAATGTGCTCGCGTATCTGGATGCGCCGGCTGAGGAACGCGATTACGCCCTTATCGGCGAATTTACCCCGCAAAACGCCTGGGGGAACTGCGTGTATTGCAACCACTGCCAGCCTTGCCCGGCAGGGCTGAATGTGGGCTTGATCAACAAGTATTACGACCTGGCCCGCGCTGGAGACGCGCTGGCCGAGGGCCATTACCGCAAACTGAACCTTCACGCGCAGGACTGCATGCATTGCGGCCACTGCGAGCGCCGTTGCCCCTTCCACGTAAGTCAAATGGCGCGCATGGATGAAATTGCCGGTTGGTTTGGCGCGTAGGCCGGCAAGGATAAAGCGCCGGGGAAGGCCCCCCCCTTTTCAAAGTATTGAAGCCGTTCGCCCAAACGCGAAACGCCAGTCCGTCAAAAAGTCCGATAACTTATACGCATAGGAGAGCAATCCCCGCCCAACGCCGCGCTTCAACCCAGTTTGAGGCGCGGCGGTTTTCGCCTATGGAGGACGCGGTGCTCTGCGGATTTTATGCGCTTACGGCCCCGCGCAATTTGCCTGCGCTTTCCCGTATCCCTCAACCGCAAATTGCGCGTCCCGGCAAGCGGCCCCATCTCCGGAGAAACCTTCTAGATTCGCCGCGAAAGCTGCAAATTCGTGGGCTTGCGGGCCCGCTGTACCAGCCGCCAAGGGAGTGCGAGAGGGCCGAGGCCCTCTCGCGCTTTCACCGTCCCCGCCGGCGTGTACGGCGGGGCGGTTTTTGCATCGAAAAAATCTTTTTTCAGAG
>CAJFUU010000095.1 GCA_904420265.1 uncultured Clostridia bacterium | reverse complement strand
TACGCATGTATCCCCGCCTTGGCAGCAGAGATGCAGCTTTGGGATTTGCCGGTGCGCGCTTGGCGCGTGTCTGCTGGAATCGTTGCAGGGACGGAACGTCCTGTAAAAAGAAAGGAGGGCGCGCCGCGATATTTCCGGCCGGCACAGTCTGCGCCATATTTTTTGTGCATGCACCCAGAAATACCGGGGTTTCGTGCTTCGCATGGCGTCCCGCAGGACTTTTCGGCTTTCCTGCCCTCGCTGTAGCGCTATAACGCAAATATTTTTGATTCTCCCTCTTGACAACATAAAAGGAATACGGTATAATAATTGGCGTTCCGGTTCATATGACCTGTTCGGAAAGCGGAGAATATGAACGGATGCAGTAGCTTGAAAGATGTTGACCTGAGGGCGCGACATTTTGTTCTAACGCTTGATCCGATGCGGAGCGTGCCGCGAATGTGACGCGGCGGACAAAACGCTGAAATCGGTTCACATAAACTCTTGGTGCTTTGGCTCAGTTGGTAGAGCACCGTGTTCACATCGCGGGGGTCACTGGTTCGAGTCCAGTAAGCACCACCATAGCGTGTCCGAAAAACAATTTTCGGACACGTTTTTTGTTTCCTTTATATAGTCGGGGCCTGCGTTTGATGTTTTATTGGGCGAAGCGGTAGCGGAAAATACGTTTGCGGATAGCCCGACCATACCGCATCTGAAAATAGCTTTCAGATGCGGCTTTTGTTGCCCATAATCCAAAATCCGGCCTGCATTCGATGCTTCATCGGGCAAACGGCGGTAGGGAAAGGGTTTTCATACGGCCTGACCATCCTCCCCGGCCGCATCGGTCGGGGGTTGATGGTGGTCTGCATTGCCGCCCATTCTTTTGATGTTTGGCTTTGTGCGATTCCCCTTACAAAAATGAACGGCGGCAGGCGCATTTTCCGCCATGGCAGGGTTTGGCTTCGGCTGGTGTGAATCATGCCGGTGTGAAAGCAGGCCCGTACCATCCGCTTTTGAAGCGCGCAGGGCCTTCGCTGTTGCGGGCGGGGACGATGCGGTTTGCTGCAGGGCGTTGCGTTTGATTTTTCTGCGCCGCCGTTGCAACGGAAGGGCCGTCAGTCGTTTGCTATTGCTCTGAAGAAACCTTTCAAGTTGTTTTGCCCGGAGGATTTGCACAGGCAGTAATAAGTAACGTTGGCCTCCTCGTCCAGGATGGGGACGTTTATCCGGTTCAACATATTCCCCTCCCGCCTGAGCACCACATCGCTGGCGAAACTGGGAAGCGCCGAGGCCCTCAAAAGTTCGTCATAGGCAATCTCATCCTGTTCCAAAAACCGCGTATCCGGCATCTTCTCGTCCGTAACCTGCCGCCAAAACCCAAGGCGCGTCCGAAGAAGCATGGTTTCTCCGTTGAGATCTTTCATATACAGCGCCTTGCTTGCGGACAAGGGGTGTCCCGGAGGCAGGGAGAAAAACAGATGCTCTTCTCCATATTTCACGCAGGCGATGCCCGGCTCCTGAACCGGATAGGGCAGGATAATCAACTGATAAACATTGTCTTTCAATTTTTGAAGCAACACGTCGTTTTCCCGCATCTCGGAGGAAATTGTCATATCGGGGTACAGATTTGATAAAAGCGGCGGAATTTCCCACAGGGGCGCCGGGGCGCACGAACCGACCAAAATTGTGCGCCGGCTGCGCTCAAAGGCCTGAATCCGGCTGACCATATCCTGGGTTTGCTCAAGAATCTTTTGGGCATAGTCCACCGCCATCCGGCCGTTGTCATTGAGTTCAATTTTGTTTTTCCGGCGGATGAACAGCGGGACTTGGAGGTCTGCCTCCAGCCGCTGCATGGAGCGGCTGAGGGCGGGTTGCGACAGATGCAGGCGCTTCGCCGCCCCGGACAGGGTTCCGCAATCCGATACTGCCAACAACTGCTCCAACTGATAAAGTTCCAACATGTCAGGGCACCTCCCGCCTCTATTGTACCAGAGCGGGCCCCGAAGCGCAAGAATCACTATGCGTTTTGGTTATGGCGCTCTGCACAATCGGCACTGTACTTTGCGGAATAACAGGCTTATAATATGCATGTCGGCAGAAAGAATGGCAAAAGGAGATTTGACCCCATGCAGTCCAGAGTGCTATGCAACGGCGTAAAACTGCCGTGGATTGGATACGGCACCTTCCAAATCAGGGACGCCGCACAGTGCGAACAATGCGTGATGGATGCGCTGGAGGCTGGCTACCGGCTGTTTGATACTGCGGCGGCATATGGGAATGAGGCCGCTCTGGGCACCGCGCTGCGCGGTTCGGGCCTTCCCAGAGACGATTGGTTCGTCACCACAAAACTGTGGGTGCAGGACGCTGGATACGACGGCACGTTAAAGGCGTTTGAGCGTTCCCTGAAGGCGTTGGGCCTGGAGCAGATCGACCTGTATCTCATCCACCAGCCCTTTGGAGATTACTACGGGGCCTGGCGCGCAATGGAACGCCTTTACCGGGAAGGCGCGGTCCGGGCCATCGGCGTAAGCAACTTTACCCCGGAACGGCTGGTGGATTTGTGCATGAACCAGGAAATCAGGCCCATGGTAAACCAGATTGAGATGCATCCCTTCTACCAGCAGGACCTGGCTTTGCGCGTCATGGAAGATTGGGGTGCGACGCCCCAGGCCTGGGGGCCGCTTTCCGAGGCGCAAAGGGACATCTTCCACCACAGGACGCTGACGAAGATTGCGGACAGACATGGCAAGACAGCGGCGCAGGTCATTCTGCGCTGGCACTACCAGCGGGGCGTCCCGACCATCCCCAAGACCATACACAAAGAGAGAATGACGGAAAATTTAAGCGTTTTCGACTTTGAACTGACGGCAAAAGAAATGGAGAACATTGCCGCCATGGATATTGGCCACAGCGAAATTATCGACCATCATTGCTTCTGTACCGCCAGACAGATCAACAGCGTCAAAATTCACGCCTGAGGGCAACGCCCTCTGGGCTCCGGCGGGCGACCCGCCAATGCGCAAGGAGGTTTTCGCATGTTTGCGTTTTCCCTTCCCACCACCGCCCTTTTTGGCGCGGGCAAGCTGAACGAACTGCACAGCCAGATCAATGCCCCGATGGGCGCCGTCCACGGCAGGAAAGCGCTTGTGGTTATTTCCAACGGCAAATCCGTTCGCGCCAACGGCTACCTGGCCCGCCTGGAAAGCGAATTGAGGCAGGCCGGCGTGGACTATGCGATTTTTGACAAGGTAATGGCAAACCCCACCAAGCCGGTGGTGGAAGAGGGCGGGCGCTTTGCCCGGGAGAGCGGCTGCGACTTCATCGTGGCCCTGGGCGGCGGCAGCGTCATAGACGCGGCCAAGGCCATCGGCCTGCTGGCGGCCAATGGCGGCGATTTGTGGGATTATGTGATGTTCGGCTCCGGCAAAAAGCAGTGGCCGCAAAAGCCTGGATTGCCCATCGTGGCCATTCCCACCACCGCCGGCACCGGTTCGGAGACGGACGGCGGCGCGGTCATCACCAACCCGGAAACCAACGAAAAAACCGGCGTGTTCGGCCCCGGCACCTATCCGGTGTTGGCCGTCGTAGACCCGGAACTGATGATGAGCGTTCCCGCCAAATTCAAGGCCTATCAGGGTTTTGACGCCCTGTTCCATTCCACGGAGGGCTATATCTCCACGGCCCGCAACGAATTCAGCAGGATGTTGGCCGCCGAGGCCATCCGCAATGTAAGCCAAAATCTTGCCCGGTCCATTCGGGAGCCGCAAAACATCGAGGCCATGAGCAATGTAGCCCTGGGCAGCTATCTTTCCGGCATCCAAATGGCCGTCGGTTCCTGCACCAGCGCCCACCCGCTGGAACACGCCCTTTCCGCCTACCATGAAAAGTTGCCGCATGGGGCGGGGCTCATCATGCTTTCCAAGGCGTATTACAGCCACTTTGTGGAGCGGCATGCTTGCGACGCGCGCTTCATCGAAATGGCAAAGCTGATGGGCATGGAGGACGCCCGCAGGCCGGAGGACTTTATCGCGGCGCTCACAAAACTGCAGGAAGCGTGCGGCGTGGCCGATTTAAAGATGTCCGATTATGGCATCGACCCATCTGAATTTCCCAGGATGGCGCAAAACGCCCGCGATACGCTGGGGCCGAATTTCCTCAACGATCCCTGCCCGTTATCGGATTCGGATTGTGTGACGATCTACCGGAAATCCTATCGCTGATTTCGCGTCGCGCCTTTTGAACGAGAGGAGAAACACCATGATTTACAAGCAGTTTCAGAACACGCGCCTCTCTCGCCTGGGCATGGGCAATATGCGCCTGCCCGTCAGCGGGGGCCGGATCGACGCAAAGAAGGCGCAGGAAATCATCGACTATGCCATGGCGCAGGGAATCAACTACTACGACACCGCCTATGTATACCATTCCGGTGAATCGGAGTCCTTTTTGGGCGAGGCGTTGCGCAAGTATCCCCGCGACAGCTACTGTCTGGCCACCAAGTTCTATGTGATGGCAAATCCCAACATCGAGCAAGTGCTTGAGGAACAACTCCGCAAACTGCGCACAGACTATATTGACTTTTACCTGATACACTGCGTCAACGAGGAAACCATCGGCGCTTACATGGCTCCAGAGCGCCGTTATATGGACTTCCTGCTGGAGCAGAAGGCCAAGGGCCGCATTCGCCACATCGGCTTTTCCTCCCACGGGAAGCCGGAGACGCTGGAGAAATTTTTGAACTGGTCGGATGCGTTTGAGTTTGTCCAGATTCAACTGAACTATTTGGACTGGACCATGCAAAACGCCAGGCGTCAGTACGAAATCATCACGGAACACGGGTTGCCGGTCTGGGTAATGGAGCCGGTGCGCGGCGGCCGGTTGGCCTCGCTGGGCGGCAAATACGACGCCCTTTTGAAAAAGGCGAAGCCTTCGTGGTCGATTCCGGCCTGGGCCTTTCACTGGCTGATGGGGCTTCCCAACGTGACCATGATTCTCAGCGGCATGAGCGCCATGGAGCAAATCCGGGACAATGTGGCCACCTTTCAGACCGAGGAAGCGCTCACCCCGGAGCAGAACATGCTGCTGATGAATGTGGCCGCGGGCTACCAATCCCGCCTGGCGGTGCCCTGCACGGCCTGCCGGTATTGCTGCGACGGCTGCCCGGAGCGCATCGACATTCCCCGGTGGATGAACCTGTACAACGAACTGTCCCTTACCAAGGACAGGGCAGCTTGGGAAAAGGCCATGAAGGAGGCCGTCAACCCCAACGCCTGCATCGGCTGCGGACAATGCACCGCCCATTGCCCCCAAAGTATCGATGTGCCCGGCTATTTGCATAAGTTGACCGCCTGGCCGGTGGCGTAAGGATACAAACCGTCGAACATGGAAAGAGAGGCCTGCCCCGACCATGAAAAAGATACTCGCAATTGTTGGCAGCCCCCGCAAGGGCGGCAACTCCGAACTGCTGGTGGACGAATTCATCAAGGGCGCCCAGGAGAAAGGGCATACCGTGGAAAAGGTATGCCTGCGGGAGAAGAAAATCGCGCCCTGCCTGGCCTGCGAGGCCTGCCTGCGCAACGGTGGGACCTGCGTGCAGAAGGACGATATGGCGGCAATTCTGGACAAGATTATCGCGGCGGACGCGATTGTGCTGTCTACCCCGGTTTACTACTACTCCGTCTGCGCGCAGTTAAAGACCATGATAGACCGCACGCTGGCCGGCGGCGGAAAAATGAAAAACAAGGCGTTCTACTTCATCGTTACCGCCGCGGACAGCCCTGGCGCCATGGAGCGCACGATGAACGATCTTCAGAGCTTTGTGGACTGTGTTCCGGGCTCGGTGGTCAGGGGCAGGGTCTACGGCCAGGCGTTCGCCGCGGGCGAAATCCAGAGCAAGCCCGCTATGCGGGAGGCCTACGAACTGGGCCGCCAATGCTGAACAAATGTGAGGTGATGTTCCATGGTGTTCTATTTCACCGCCACGGGCAACAGCCTGTATGTGGCAAAGCAGTTGGACGCCGCTCCCATGAGCATCCCCCAGGCCATACACGGGAAAGATACGGCCTTTCGGGATGGGAGCATTGGCGTGGTCTGTCCGATATTCGGGCATGAGGCGCCGCCCATGGTCAAGGAGTTTTTGAAAAAATGCACGTTTGACACCGATTATTTCTATATGGTCCTGACCTATGGCAACCGCCATGGCGGCGCGGCGGAACTGGCGCAGGCGTTGTGCGCGCAGTGCGGCATTCGGCCCGCCTACATCAACACGGTTTTGATGGTGGATAACTTCCTGCCCGCCTTCGATATGGCGGAACAGGTAAAGCTGGACAAAAAGGTAGAGGCCCAGATCGAGGCCGTCAAGGCGGACATTGCCGCCCGCAGGCGATACATCCAACCCGCCACCGAAGCGGACCGGGCGGCACACCAGGCGTTTCTGGCCCGCAGCGCCACGCCGCCGGAAGAGCGATGGAAGAATATCTATCAAGTGGCGGATGGCTGCGTTGGGTGCGGTATTTGCACCCGGGTATGTCCGGCGGGCTGCTGGACGGTCAGGGACGGGAAGGCGTTCTGTCGGGGCGACGACTGCCAGTGCTGCATGGCCTGCATCCATGCCTGCCCACAGAAAGCCATTGGAATGACCATACCGGAAATCAATCCGGGCGCCCGATACCGCAACGAGCATATCGCTTTGAACGAAATCATCCAGGCAAACGACCAGACGGCGAGAAGAGAGGACTGAACCAACGACGCGAACCCGCGCTCTGTCACCGACCGGAGCGAATATTCAAAAAAACAGGAGGAATTGAAACCATGAGCAGGATTGAAACGGTGAAGCTGAACAACGGTGTGGAGATGCCCCTGGAGGGCTTTGGCGTGTTTCAGGTGCCCGACCCGGCCGTTTGCGAGCAGGCGGTGCTGGACGCCATCGAAAGCGGCTATCGTTTGATCGACACCGCCGCGGCCTATATGAACGAAGAGGCCGTGGGCAAGGCCGTCGCCAAGTGCGGCGTGCCGCGGGAGGAACTGTTTATCACCACCAAATTGTGGGTGCAGGACGCCAGCTATGAAGGCGCGAAGAAGGCCATGGAAACCTCGCTGAACAAACTGGGGCTGGACTACATTGACCTTTACCTGCTCCATCAGCCCATGGGCGACTACATCGGCGCATACCGGGCCATGGAGGAAGCCTATAAGGAAGGCAAGCTGAAGGCCATCGGCGTGTGCAACTTCTACCCCAACCGCTTGGCCGACCTGTGCGAGACGGTGGAGGTCAAGCCCGCCGTC
>CAJFUU010000094.1 GCA_904420265.1 uncultured Clostridia bacterium | reverse complement strand
TATTCCTGCGCCAGCGCTTCGCAACTTTTCGCGCCGGGCAGTCCATCCAATGCCGCCTGATAGCACTTCGACATTGCGTCCATGAGCTGTTCCCGCGTGACAATCGCCATTTCTCTTACGGTATCTTTGCCCTATCCCTCCCAGGGCTCGGCAAGCACCGTGGTCTGGTTGGTATAGACGACAAAGCCCGGTTTGGCGCCGGAGGGTTTTTTGACATAGCGGCGGCGGGTCATGTCCACCGGCACCTTGCCCGCCGAAGCGCCCTTGGAATAGCGGGCGGCAAGGCGCGCGGCCATGTGCAGCGTCTCTTCATCGGGATTCTCGCTGGCGACGATGACGTGCGAACCGGGCATGTCCTTGGCGTGCAGCCACCACTCGTTGGGCTCCGCGGTGAAGGTCAATTTGTCGTTCTGCAAATTGTTCTTGCCCACGAGGATGGGAATGCCCGCAGGCGAATCAAAGCGCATCGGTTTGGAAGGCTCCAACTTCTTCATCTGCCGGCGGTTGTGATTTTTGCGCACATAGCCGTATTTTTCCAATTCCTCGCGCAGTTCGGCCAGCTCGCTTTCCTCTTCACAGGCGGAGAGGTTGAGCATCTGTCCTTCGAGGTAATTGAGTTCCTCCGTGGTCTTTTCCACCTGTTCGGCGGCCAGGCGTTTGGCCGAGCGCGCCTTCTGATAAAGTTTGAAATACCGCTGGGCGTTCTGGCCCGGCGAAAGTTTTTCGTCAAGCTGCACTTCCAGATCGGGCGTGCCCTCCTCATAATAATTGGGGATGGTCACGCTTTTCATGCCCTTTTTGGCCAGATGCAGGCTGGCGGTGAGCAATTCTCCCTTGACGCGATATTCCTCCATGCGCTCGCTGCCCAGCAGCGCCTCCTGCTGCAGGGCCAGTTTGCGCTCGCAGCGCTCGATATTGTTTTTCAGCACCCGATGCAGCGCCGCAGACTTTTGCTTGACGCGGTCGGCGCGGTCGCGGGCGCGATAGAAAGCGTCCATGGCCTCGGAAATCGTTTCAAAGCGCTCGGCGCGCAGGGCGGCGCGGCTCTTATAACGGAAGGCCACCACGTCCACCGGTTCGCCGTCTTCTGCAAAAAGCAGCGCCGGTTCGGGCTGCTCGCGAACTTCCCGCAGGGCGCGCGCCACGGCGGCGGCCACGGGAGGCATGTCCACCTCCTGCGTGTGCGCATCCTCGTTCCCGGCGGCGCGGAAGGCCAATTCGCGCGCCGTCTGCACCGACAGGCCGCTGATAGCGGCGGCAATGGCCTTGTGCAAAGGCCCGCTTGCGCCCTCCAGCGCGCGAATGATTTCCTCTTCCGGCGCGTCGAACGGCGTTTTGCCATGCTCCGGCGGGCGCTCGTAGCGCAACCCCGGCAATACCTCGCGCACCGAGGACATATTTTCCGTCACCCGCCGCGCGCACTCCAGAATGCGGCCCTGCGCGTCCGCAAAAATGAGATTGGAATGGCGGCCCATGAACTCGCAGATCAGCGTTTTGCGGGTGCTGTCGCCCAATTCGTCCAAATGTTCAAATTCAATTTCCAATATGCGGTCGCCATGAATTTGGCGCACGGCGCGCACCCGGCCTCCGGAAATGTGTTTGCGCAAAAGCATGCACAGCATCGGCGGCTCAAGGGGGCTGACCTTCCTTTCCTGCGTAACATGCGCCCGCGCGCAACCGGCACTGGCCGAAAGCAACAACCATTGATTGCGGCCGTGGTTGCGCACCAGTATATTCAGTTCGTCGCGCTCCGGCTGCGTAATTTTGTCCACGCGCCCGCCCACGAGCGCTTCCTCCAACTCCCGCGCCACAAACGAGAGCGTCAATCCATCCATCGGCATAAAAGCGTCCTCCAGTCGCTCATATTATATCGGAAATTCCAGGATTGCGCAAGGCGCGGCTTTGTGATAAAATGGCGAGGAATAGCCCCCCTCCAAGCGGAATACATTGAATCGAAAAGGACTTGCGTGAGGAGGGTGCTTGATGAAATTCACCGGGAAAGAGCGAAAGATGTACGTGCTGGCGCTGGCCCTGCTGGTGGCGGCGATTGCGCTGGCGTGTACGTGGACGATGTGGGACCGGCCTTCGAGCCAGACCTCGCAAAGCGCCGAGACGCCCACGCCGGCGCCCTCGGAAACGCCCGCGCCGGAGGCGACGCCCGCTTTGGAGGGCGCGGAGACGCCGGAGGGAAGCGCGGAACCGGACGTTTCGCCCGAGGCGACGGCGCAGAGCGCGGAAGCGGGTACGGTCAACACTGTTGTGTACTACCAGGACAACTACGGCTACCTCGTGCCCGTCATGTGCAGCGTTCCTGCTGAAGACGGCATTGCCAAAGCGACGCTTTCGCTGATGGTCAAATCCACCGCCAACGACATGCAGGCGGCCCGCCTGGGCCTGCGCACGGTGCTTCCGGAAAATATGTCCATCGACCTGGACATTACCGGCGGCCTGGCGCGCATTGACCTGGGCGAAGAAGCGCTCTCCATGGCCGATGCGGCTGCGGAAAGCAACATGATCACCGCCATTGTGCAGGCGCTGACGGAATTTCCCACCGTAGAAAAGGTGGAATTCCTGATTGACGGCCAGCACATGGAAACGCTGCCGCACGGCACGGACGTATCCGGCCAGTTTACCCGCGCCGATTTGAACCCCGAACTGGCTTCGGCAAGCATCGCCCTGGAGGACGCGGAGCCGGTGACGCTCTACTTCCCCGGCGACGCCAGCAGCGTGTTGGTGCCGGTAACGCGCATGGTCTATTCCGAGCCGGACATCAACACGGCGGTTGTCGAACTGTGCAAGGGGCCCAGCGCCTCCAGTCCGCTGGAGAACGCCCTGCCCGCCGGCTGCGGCGTAATTGACGTAACCGTGGAAGACGGCATCGCCAAAATCAACTTCACCGGCGAATTCATCGAACTGGCCGAGAACAGCGACGGCGGACGGCTGGCGCTCAAGGCGCTGGTGCTCACCTGTACGCAGTTTGAGGGCATTGAGGGCGTGGAAATCTACGTGGACGGCGAATTGTACGACCCCGGCGCGGACACGCTGGCTCTGCCCGCCTGCGCCAACGTTGCCGACGACATTGTTGACAACTACATTCAGACGCAATCTTCCTTGATTTTCGAATTCGAATAAACGGAGGCATTTCCCCATGAACGAAAGAACGGCAGACGAATTGCGACCTTTGGAAATTCATCCTGGTTTTACCGAAATGGCGGCGGGAAGCGCGCTGATTTGCGCAGGCAGAACGCGCGTGTTGTGCACGGCCTCCGTACAGGAGGGCGTGCCGCCGTTTTTGCGGGACTCCGGGCGCGGCTGGCTGACCGCCGAATACGCCATGCTGCCCGGCTCTACGCCCCAACGCAAGGCCCGCGACGGCGTAAAGCGCGACGGACGCGGCGTGGAAATTGGCCGGCTGATCGGGCGTTCCCTGCGCGCCGCCTGCGACCTTTCCCGGCTGGGCGAGCGCACCATCACCATCGACTGCGACGTTTTGCAGGCCGACGGCGGCACGCGCACAGCGGCGGTGACCGGAGGCTTCGTGGCCCTGTGTCTGGCCGTCCAGAAACTGCTGGATGCGAAAAAGATTGTCGATTCCCCCGTAGTGCGGCAGGTGGCGGCGGTGTCTGTCGGCATTGTGAACGGCGCGCCCACGCTTGACCTGGATTACGCCCTCGACAGCCATGCCGACGCGGATATGAATGTGGTCATGACCCGCGAGGGCGGCAAAATGGCCTATGCGGAAATCCAGGGCACGGGCGAAGGCCGCCCTTACGGCCGCGAGGAACTAACCGCCCTGTTGGACCTTGCCCAGGAAGGCGTCTCCGCTTTGATGGCCGCTCAAATTGCCGCGCTGGGCGAGGCGGCGGCGGTGATTGGCAAAAAGCCCGTGCTGGCGCTGGCCACGGGCAACTTTGGCAAAGTGAAAGAATTGCGCGCATTGCTCGGCGACCGCTTCGACGTGCGCTCCATGCGCGAAATGAGCGTGGAAACGGACGTGGAGGAAACCGGCGAAACCTTTGAAGAAAACGCCATCCTCAAGGCCGACGCCCTGATGCGCGCCGCCGGCTGCGCGGCCCTGGCGGATGATTCCGGGCTGTTGGTGGACGCGTTGGGCGGCCGTCCCGGCGTGTATTCGGCGCGCTATGCGGGCGTGCACGGCGACGACGAGGCCAACAACCGTCTGCTGCTCAAGGAATTGGAAAACGTGCCGGAGCCGCGCACGGCGCGCTACGCCGCCGCTGTGGCCCTCTGCCGCCCCGGTCGCGAACCAATGGTGGCTTTCGGCACCTGCGAGGGCGAAATTCTGCGCGAGTACCGGGGCGAAGGCGGGTTTGGCTACGACCCCCTGTTTTACTCCGACGATTTGCATATGACGCTGGCTGAGGCTTCGCCGGAGGCGAAAAATGGCATTTCCCACCGCGCCCGCGCCGTACGAAAGCTGCTTCAAATGCTGGAGGCTGAAAATGCTTAAACTGATGGTGCTTTCCGACAGCCACCGCGCGGCGGGAAAGATAGAGCGCGCGGCGGAGGTATTCGCCCAGGAGGGGTTCGATTTGGCCGTCCATCTGGGCGATGTGTGTCCCGACGCGCGCAAATTCGCAGCCCTGACCGGCGCCGCTCCCCTGTGCGTGCGCGGCAACTGCGACGGGCCGTTTGCCGACGCCCCAGCCGAGCGCGTGGAGGAAATTGCCGGCGTGAAATTCCTGCTCGTCCACGGCGACCGGTATGGCGTGAAGTCCTCGCTGACGCGCTTGTGTTATCGCGCCGAAGAACTTGGCTGCCAGGCGGCGCTGTTCGGCCATACCCACAGCGCCTTCTGCGGCTATGCAGGCGCGGCGCTTCTTGTCAACCCCGGCGCGCTGCGGGATGGAAATTATGCTGAAATCACCCTGCATGAAGGGAAAATTGTGCCCCGGCTGCTTTCTTTGTAATACAAGGCAGCGTTGACCAGCGCCAAGGCACGCCGGCGAAGCGTATTCTGCCGGATCTTTCGCGCACCAGCCGGCGGCATGGCGTACAACCCCAAACCTTCCTGACGGCGATGACCGTCCGGTTTGAAACGTTTGACCAAATCGCCGCGGCGCGCGCGTCCGGCTTGGCAGGCCCGCGCAGAACCGCCCCTTGTGGGGGAAACGCCTGCCGCCCTTGTCCGATGGAAAACGCGCGATTTTTGGGCGGGCGGCCCGCCCTGCGCTGAAATCGAGGCCTTTCAAATCCTTGACGCCGCGCCGGAAACGTGTTCCGGCGCGGCGTTGCGCATCGCAAATGGATTCAGGCGGCGCATATCCGGCATGCGCGGCGAACATCAATCTGCCAGTACGGCTTCCATCTCGCAATCCTTTCCGGAAACGTAATCCTCCAGCGTGCGCTCCACTTCGATATCTGGTTGGAGCGAGCCAGCGGGATAACCGGGAAGCATCTCAAAATACTTGGTGGAATAATAGACGGTCAGCGGCAGATGGTCGAGTTCAAAAGATTGCAGTTCGCCGTAGTGGTTGGCGCTGCCGCCGGTAGGGCGGCCCACCAGCGTAGCCCCGGCGCGGGTTTTAAGCTGCGCGGCGTTCATCACCGCCGATGAGAAGGTGTTTTCGCCAATCAGGGCATAAACCTCAAAGCCCATTTCCTCCCGCAGCGCCGCCAGGCGGTCGATCAGCGGTTCCAGCACTGCCGAATTGCCGCCGCCATTGTAGCGCAGATCGACGCAGACCTTTGTATAGCTTCCGTCCGCGATGGCTTGCTCTACTTCCTGAACAAAGTCCGCCATCGGGTGTTCCGGATCCTCGGCGCAGGAATAATAGCCAATCCACAAAGCGCCGCCATAATCGGAAAATTCATAGATAGCGCTGGGTTGCTCGGCGGCAGGCACGGCTTGACGCTCCAGGAAGGCAAACTGCGTCAGGTACATCTCCTCCCCCACCAGCGCTTCGACCGTAGCGGTGTGCTCCTCGCCCTTCGCGTCTGTAAAGGTTACTTCCGCCTGGGAAGCGTCATCCAGAATGCCCACGTAACGCAGCGCTTCGGCGTCGGCGATGTTGCCGGCCAGCTGAGTTTGCAGGCGCGTTTCGTTGTCATAGCTGATCAGCGGCGTGAGGCGCGCAAACACCTCGTTCATGGGCACGCCTTCGATGGCGGTAATCTCCATGCCCAGGTATTGCGCGTAAGGTTCGGTGGTAGCCAACAGATAAAGGCCGTCCGCAAACAGGCCGGTTTGCAAAGGCAGCGCCCGTATATCCCCTTGCGCGTTGCCGCCGGTAAACCACGCCTGCGTGTGTGCGTCGCCCAGCGAGGCTACGAGTTCGATGATGGCGTAGCAGGCCATGCGGTCGTCCAGGTTTTCATCGCGCAGTTTTTCGGCCGCCGCCTCCAGGCTTGCCTGCCATTCGTCGGGCGTAACCAGCGCGAACAGGTCGTAGTGCCCTTCCTCAAGCCCCGTACGCACCGTTTCCAGATCGGCAAGCCGTTGCTCCACAGTCGTCTCTGCCACGACGGGCGCAGCGGCCAGCATCAGCGACAGGGCCAATATTACAAACGCTCTCATTTTTCCCCGAAACATGGTTTCCCCTCCTTAACCAAACACCTTGCGGATTTTCTCCCGTTCTTCCGCGCCCTCCACCCAGTTTTCCACATAGCCGCAATCGCAGCATACATAGCGGATGACGGGAATCTTGCCCAGCAGGGTCACGGTCGTGGTATAAATATTGTTGCCGCTGGCATAGCGGTTGGGATTATCCGGCACGCGCACGACATTTTTCGAGCCGCATTTGGGGCAGGTTTGCGTGTTTTTCATCAAAACTCCCTCTTTTCGTAAGCGCGGCAGGAAATGGCGTAGGAAAGCGGCATGCACGCCACCACCGCCGCCAGCAGAATCAGATAGGCGGTTGTGAAGGGAAAGTGTACTTCGGTCGCCATACCGCTGAAAGTGGCAGCGAGCACGGCCACGAGTATAATGAGAATATAGAAATTCACGCGCGCCTTTTCCGAGCCGAAGCGGTATACCAACGGCAGCAGCACGCAGGGTCCGAGCAGGCTGAAGGCAAACATGCCCACAACCATCATCACAAACCCTTCCGCAAGTTCCGAACCGTTGCGCAGTACCGCGATTGCCTGCAATACGGTCATAATGATTCCCATGACGGCGATAAGCAGCAGCGAAAGCAGGTACTTTTCCCTCACCTCGTCGCGCCGGCGGATGGGCAGCGTGCCGGCGTAGGCAGGCCAATGGAAGCGCTCGTCGTAGGATATGAGCGTCACCGGCAGGATGCCGAACATCATCGCCGGATAGGCCATAAAAAACAGGCTCTCCGAAGAAATGAACGACACCGCCGCAAACACCGCGATGATGAGCAAATACGAGCGGCAATAGCTTTTCGCCATATACCAGTCCTTCAAAAACAGCGCGCGCATTACCGATTCCCCCTCGACATATACACAAACAGCTCTTCCAGCCCCACGGGCGAAACGCTCATGCCCGCTGGAATCCTTTCGCGCTCCACAACGGCTTCCACGCCGTATGGCGAAGCCTTGCTGCCCTTAATGGCGGCGCCATCCAGCTCCGCAAGCTGTTCGCGGCTGACGTGGATGACGCCATAGCGCTCCAGCAGCGCGTCCTTTTCATCGCAGAGCATCAGTTTTCCCTTGTGCAAAAAAGCGATGTAGTCGCAAATCTTCTCCAAATCGCTGACAATGTGGGAGGACAGCAGGATGGAATGGCCCTCGTCGCGGGTAAAGTCGATGAAAATATCCAAAATCTCGTCCCTGGCCACGGGGTCGATGCCGTTGAGCGCCTCGTCGAGAATGAGCAGCCGGGCGTTGTGGGAAAGCGCCACAGCCAGCGAGAGTTTCATCTTCATGCCGCGCGAAAATTCCTTGAACGCCTTGTTTTCCGGCAGGGCCAGCTTGCGCAGATTGTCCGCATAGGCGCGCGCGTCCCAATTCTTATAGGCGGCGGCCATGATCTTTCCCGCTTGCAGGGCGGTAACGCATTCGGGAAATCCAGCCTCGTCCAACACGACGCCGATTTCCTCCTTTGCATCGCGCCCTGCCGTAGCCATATCCTGCCCCAGTACGCGCACCTCGCCGCCATCGCGGCGGAGCATGCCCAGAATCAGCTTGATCACGGTGGTTTTGCCCGCGCCGTTTTCCCCCACCAGCCCCATCACGCATCCCTCGGGCAGCGTGACGGACACGCGGTCGAGCGTAAAATCCCGATAACGCTTGGTCAAATCATGAATTTCCAAAGCATTCGTCATGGTTCATCCTCCCCGGAGAGGACATCGTACATCGTTATAACATCCTCCCTCGTCAGATTGCAGCTTGCCGCCAGCTTGGCGACTTCCGTCAGATGCGCCTCAATGCTGCGCAGGTTTTCCTCCCGCAACAGTTCCACATTGCGCTGGGCCACAAAGTAGCCCTTTGCAGCGACGGCGTATACATAACCGCCCTGCAAAAGTTCATCGTAAGCCCGTTTGGTTGTGATAACGCTGATGCGCAAATCCTTTG
>CAJFUU010000093.1 GCA_904420265.1 uncultured Clostridia bacterium | reverse complement strand
GTGGCGATTTCACCTTTGACAAAACCGCAGAATCCAGCGGATTTTGCGCCTCCGGCGATCCATCTCCAATTTTTGTTCGGGAAAATGGGATTTCCCGGCGCAAAATCACCCTGTCCCCGCCGTACACGGGGCGATTTTGCCGGTTCTTCAAATCGTCAAAATCGGCCGTCTTTTGCTGACTTGAAAACCTGAAGGGTTTTCAACCTGCCGTCGGGGACGATAAAAGTACGAAAGGGTTTCCACCCGCTCGATTCTCTTGAGGTTTTTTGACAGCCTGCGTCCTCGTCGTGCGAAAACGCAGGTTGGTTGAAAAACAGCAAAACCGCTTTTTGAGAAGCGCTGCGAACGGAAAGGATTTGATTTCCGGCGAAATTGCCGCCGCTTCCGCCCCGGGAAGCGCCGTTTTGAGACGTATACCCCGAGAATGGCGGATTTCCGCCGCTTTGCGTTGCACGCGGCCCTGGAAACTCTGCGGGGACTTTCTTCCCGGAAGGATTTTGGCGGGCCCTGCCTGACCGGCGCATATCCCCGCCGGCAATTGCTTCCGCCTCCGCGCGGTATACTTTCGCACGGAGGCGGTTTATTTGAAGAAATGCAGCTTTTTTCGTTGCGGGTACTTTGACGGGGCCTTGGGTAGCCGCTATGGTTCTGCGGCTTCCCGCCCTGGAGGCGGGCGACGCGGTTTTGTTTGCATGCTCCCATATCGCGCCGCTATTGGCTTTCCCCGTCCGCAGGCGCAAGTTCAATTTCGAGTTTGCCGGTGAAGCGCTCGCCTGTAAAGCCGATGTAACAGCCGCCGGCGGGCAATTCCAGCGTGTCCGAAAAGTCGCCGCCGCCCTCGCAAAGTACCTGCGCCGGTTCCGAGCCGGAGAGCAGAAACAGCGTGCATTCCCCGTCCTGCGCGGCGATGTCCGCAGCAATGGTTACGTTGCGGGCATGGATACTGGTGTCGCCAAAGAGGTATTCCGTGCCGTCAAACGCCTCGTATTCGGCCCTGTAAGCGCCCAGGATGCGGCTTTCGCCAAAGGAGCGCACGCCCTGCAGGCGGATGGCGGGGGTAAGGCGGAACTGCCCGGCGAACTGTATAACATGTTCATAGGCGCTGAGCATGGCGTTTTTGCCCATGCAGCAGCCGGTAATACCCAGCAAAATCAAGGCGACGCAGGCGACGGCCATAACGGCGGCAAGCCAGCGCATGTTGACGCCTCCTTTCCCTCTCAGTCGTCGGAGCCGACAATGCGGTAGTAAGTGCGGGCGGTGAGCGCATAACTGGCGGCGTAAACAATCGCAAACACCACCACGCTGACCAGCGTGCAGACAGCAAACAGGCCGACATCCGTTATGCCCACCAACGGCAAAAGCCGCATGATGAACGGGAAGGCAAAGGCGATGTGCACGCAGGCCGTAATCAGGGGCAGATAGAATATAATCAGCACCTGGCTGCGCACCGAACGGCGTATTTCCGCCTTTTCCAGGCCGACCTTGCGCATGATGGAGAAGTTGCGCTTGTCGTCATAGCCCTCGGAAAGCTGCTTATAGTACATAATCAGCACTGTGGCCATGATGAACAGCAGCCCCAGGAACACGCCCAGGAAAAACAGGCCGCCGTTCATGCTGTAAACGTAGTCGCGCTCCTGCTCGCGCACAAAGACGCGCATGGCGCCCGTACCAACTTCGGCCAGGCTGTCAAACAACGCTCCCGACAGCGCGTTGTAATCATCCTCCACCGGTTCCACAATGTCGAAGGCAATCTGATGGACAAGCGCCGAAGACGAGGTGCCGTACGCCTCCTGTTGGCGCGCGTCGATCTCCTGAAGCGTCTCCATGTCCGGTACCACGAAATCGACGGAAGCGCCGTACAGGCCGTAGTAGCTTCCCGAGGCGATGGCGTCCAGCGATACGTCGCCGGGGTCGAGCGTTTCAAAGCGCATGCCCAGCAATTCGATGCTTTCGCCGTCGTAGGGGAACATATATACCTGGTCCGGCTCCAGGGTATCGTTTCTGCCGGTGATGCGGTTAAAGTCTTCCAATGTGATGCAGCGCAGGGAGATCAACTCGCCGCTGCCCATATCCACGCTGGTATCAAAGATCAATTCATCCCCGCGCAAGAGGGCGGCAAATTCCTCTTTTGTATACTCCAGCCGGTTTTCCGCCGTCAGGCCGTTTTCTGCCAGGCATTCGTCGATGACGGCGCTTGCAGCGTCCTCCTGCCAGTCGCCGGTAAGCTGCACGGCGACGTCGCGCGGATAGCGCTCCATAAGGCTGTTCTCCGTGCCGATGAACATTGTCGAGGTGGCCGAAAGCATCACCAGCACCATTGTGGAAAGAATGCAGATGTTGCCCAGGCCCACGGCGTTCTGCTTCATGCGGTACATCATGCCGGAGACGGAGATGAAGTGTTCTGGCTTGTAATAGTAGCTCTTGTTGCGCTTGAGGATTTTCAAAACCGCGATGCTGCCGGCGGTGAACAGGCAGTAAGTGCCAATGATGACCAGCACCACCGCCACAAAAAAGAACATGAGCGCTTCAACGGGGTTGGTGATGCTCACGGCCATCCAATAGCCCGCGCCCAGCGTGACGACGCCCACCAGCACCAGCAGCCACCTGGCTTTCGGTTCGCGTTCGCCCACCTTGTCGCCGCGCAGAAGTTCCACGGGGCTGGCAAAGTGCACATGGCGGATGTTGTTCAGCAGCGTCAAAAAGAAGATGACGGCAAAAATCGCCAGCGTGATCAGCGCCGCTTGCGGCGAGAAGTTCATGCCGAAGGCCACGTCGAAATCCAGCATTTTCAAAAGGAGCAGGAGCACCAGCTTGGAAAGCGCCACGCCCAGCAAAAGCCCGACGGCCACGCTGAATACGCCCACATACAGCGTTTCAAAAAACATCATCCGCGCGATGTGTTTTTTCTCCATGCCCAATACGTTGAGCAGGCCGAATTCCTTGCGCCGCCGCTTGGAAAGGAAGCTTGAAGTATAAAACAGGAAGATCACTGCGAAGATGGTCACCACAAAGCTGCCCAGCACCAGCGTCGAACGCAGCGTCACTTCGCCGCGCGTGCCGGTCAGCCCGGGGTCGCGGGGCAAAAGATACATGATGTAGGTCATGGCCACGGTCAGGATGCAGGAGAGGATATAGGGGATATACGTCCTGGCGTTTTTTCGGATATTGCCCAACGCCAGGCGGGCATAAAACAGCTTACGCATGGTAGGAAACCTCCATGCCGGGGAACTCGCCCTGTGTGTCCGGAGCGGAGAGGGCGTTCATCGAATCGAGGATACGCTGATAGAACTCGTGTTCAGCAACGCCGCCGCGATAGAGCTGGTGAAACACCACGCCGTCGCGCAAAAACAACACCCTGCTCGCATGGCTGGCGGCCTTGACTGAGTGCGTGACCATGAGAATGGTCTGTCCCTCCCGGTTGATTTCGCCAAAGAGGTTGAGCAGAGAATCGGTGGCGCGGGAATCGAGCGCGCCGGTCGGCTCGTCGGCAAGGATGAGCTTGGGCGAGGTAATCAGCGCCCGCGCCACGGCCGTGCGCTGTTTTTCGCCGCCGGAAATCTCGTAGGGGTACTTGGCCAGCAACTTGTCGATACCCAGCTTGCGGGCGATGGGCTTGAGAAGCTGCGCCATCTCCGAAGGCGCCATGCGCTTGAGCACCAGCGGCAGATAGATGTTATCCCGCACGCAGAAGGTGTCCAGCAGATTGAATTCCTGAAATACAAAGCCGAGGTTGTCGCGGCGGAAGGCGGCCAGTTCGCGCTCGGGGATGTCGCCAAGCTGGCGGTTGCCCAGCCATACTTCGCCGCTGGTGGGCTTATCCAGCGCCGCGAGGATGTTCAGAAGCGTCGTCTTGCCCGAGCCGCTTTCGCCCATGATGGCGACGTACTCGCCCTGCTCGACAGAAAAGGAAACGTTGGCAAGCGCCTGCACATGATGCGCGCCAAAACGCGTGGTGTACACCTTTTTTAAATTGTTCGCCCGAAGAATGGTCATGTCGGAAACCTCCTTGAGAAGATGTACACAGTATACCGCGCCAAAACCGCCGCTGCCATAACTTTACCTTACATTTTGGCCCGTAACCTTACAATTTTGTAAGGTTGGAAGCGTCTGGCTCCTCTCTGACGCGCAAAGCTGTCCGGCGGTTCCAAAATATATCAAAGCGCCCGCCAAAAGCCGGGCGCCTTCAGAAAAATGGCTCATTCCGTATAATTGGGCCGTTTGAGCGATATATGCACCCGCGTGCCGCCGCCGGGGTGGGCGTCTATGAGAATTTGATGGCCCAGCATCGTGAGCACGCGGCGGGTGAGGTAGAGGCCAATGCCGGTGGATTTGCGGTCGGTGCGGCCGTTATAGCCGGTGTAACCGCGTTCAAATACGCGCGGCAAATCCTCCGGGGCGATGCCGATGCCCGTGTCAGCGATGACCAGATAGTCGTTTTCCACATACATGGAAATTACGCCCGAGGGCGTGTACTTGACGGCGTTGGAAAGGAGTTGCTCTATGCAGAATGAAAACCATTTTTCATCCGTCAGCACGCGACGGCCGCCGGTTCGTATTTCCAGCCGCAGGCCCTGGTGGATGAAAAAGCGGGCGTATTTGCGGGCCGCGGCGCGCAAAATGGCGTCCAGATCGCATTCGCGCAGCACAAGGTCGTTGGTATCGCTTTCCAGGCGGATATAGGAAAGCAACATATCCACATATTGCTCAATCTTGAAAAGTTCGCGCGATTCCTCGCTGTCTTCCTTCAAAAGCAGGTGCAGGGCGGCGATGGGGGTTTTGATCTGGTGCGCCCAAAGCGTGTAATAGTCGCGCATGTCGCTCATAGCCGCATCCGCGCGCGAAACCATGCGGGCGCGGTCGTCCCAAAGGGCGCGCAACGCCGCCTGGTAATCCTCTTCAATGAGATCGGCAGGGTCGGGCATGCCGTCCACGCCCAGAAAGACGCGCTTGCGAAGGTCGGCCAGCTGCATGTGCCGGGCGCGGAAACGCCAGAAATCCAGCCCGGCCAAAAGCGCGAACGCCAGCAGGCACAGCCCGCCTGCATACAGAACCGCTTCCAGGGGAAGCCGGTAGAGCGAGAACACCACCGCATAAATCAAAACAAACGCCAGAAACAGCACCGCGCTTTTGCGATGCAGCCGCAAATATTGCCCAAACAGACGCATGTCAATCACCTGCCGGGCTGATTATACCATGATTCATCACTTAACACAACATCCCGAAAATGCAGTATTTTCAGGGTTTTGTTCATCTTGCGAATGCCAAAAACGGCTGAAATCATGGCGGTCAACTGGCTCCAATCTCGGAATATTTATTGCTGATATAGGCGACGGCGTTCATACAGTCGATTTCAAACCAACCATTTTCAACGGTATTGCAATGATTAAATTTTATCGCCTTTACGGGTAACACCAGGAATAGAAGCAGTTGTATTCGGTTCTGTTCGCACACAAAGCGGGGCGGCGCTCAACGCCGGATTTCCGAGGCTGCGCAAGCCGCCGGATCATCGCAAATTTTATGGCCTGCATGTTGTACGGCCCGGCCTGCCGCGCGGGAAGCCTTCACAAAGGCAGTTTGCGCGCCACTTCAGGCCGGACGCGCGTCGGGCGTTCGCGGTCTGAGGCCGCCGCGCAAAGGCGTCCGGTCCGCGTTTGGCAAATTCATCCGCATGCGCCGGCGCTTTTTGAAAGAACCTTTCTCTGCCTTTATCAAGGGCCGGCCTGCGCGTATGTGCGGGCGCGCTTGCCGGACAATGCGTTTTTGGAAGGACTCAGGCAATATGGAACGCGCGTCTGTTTGGGAAAGCGATCTGATAAAACGCTTCCCGCAGGCGGCAGGCATGGCCGCAGCGCCGCCGGATGGAACACGCCGTTTGCGCCTCGTCCGTCACGGCGGCAGGGCCGTTCGCCGCCGCAGGTTTGTCGCTTTCCCTTTACAAAATCTTCCTTGCGCCAGCGCCGGTTTTGGGTTACGATGGTTCCCGTCACGCAAACAGAAAGGATGGGAGAACATGAGCGAACAGAATATGCACGGCAAAACCTGGGAAGAAACCACGGAGCCGGAAAAGGCCAAGCGCAAAAACTGGGCGGGCTTTGTAGAAGACGAAGTCGTGACCTTTTTTGACAAACACAGCCTGGAAAAGCTGACCCTCGAGGACGGCCTGGGCAACAAAGCTAAGCTGCAGCGCACCAAAAACAACGGCATTAAAATTGAATACACTTCCTCGGTAGTGCTGTAAAACGGCAAAGCCCCGCGCGCGTTTGTCCGAAAAGGGGGCCTTCGTCTTCTCTTTCGAAAACAGACGCCTTTCGCGCGCGGGCGCCGGTTTCAATGCGCAATGGGACATGCTTCAAAACCGCCTCCACCATACCAGGGGCGGTTTTTGCCTGTCAAAAAAGCATTTTTGGCAAGCTGGCGAACGAGGAGTATCCCCCCGCCGGGCACCGCGACCCAAATTTTCAATTTGAGACGCGGCAGTTTTGCCTTTGGCGAAACCCCGAGCGCTGAAAAGCCTGCAAACGCAAAAATTGCCCGGAAAAGAAGGAAAACCGGGGGCAGTTTTTGCTTCCTGCGTCAGCTGCACATGCAGTCTGCGGTCGCTTGCGCTGCGTAAGTTTCCTTGCCTGCAAGTTTGTTTCCTTGGCTTGCAGGCTTTCTCATCACTCCGACAGTCTCCTGCGTTTCGCCTTTGGCGAAGCCGCAGAATCCGCGGGATTCTGCGCCTCCTGCCTCACCAGTTTCCGCTGAAATCCTGCGGATTTCCGGGCGCGGAAACTGCAAGAAAATAAATTTTGCGCTGGGAAAGGAGAATTCCCGACGCAAAAATCGCCCCGTCCCCGCCGTACACGAGGCGGTTTCGCCGGCTTGAAACCCTGAAGGGTTTTCAGCCTGCCGTCGGAGACGATGAAAACGCGAAATGGCTTTCATCCTCTCGCACGCTCCTGAGGCTTTTTGACAGGCTGAACCGCCTCCACGTACTTGTGGGGGCGGTTTTTGCCCAATGAAACGGTTTGCGAAAAGCGCGTCCGCAGCATTCAGGCATGGCGTTTGCGCCGGGACGAAGTCGCGCTCCAAAACCGCCGGAACGCGCGCCGCAGGGAAGCGTTTTGCAAGCCTTTCCTGCGGCGCGCATACCGGCCAAACGGCCGCGCAAGAGGTATGCGCTCCTGGGAAACCCGTTCACACCAGGCCCAGCGTGCGGGCAAGGAACGTCGTGAGCGCGCATGTGGCCATGCCGCACGCCGTGGGCAGCAGCACCGCGGTCAACGTCCATTTTGCGCTGCGCGTTTCGCGGGCAATGGTCAGCACTGTGGTCGAGCAGGGCCAATGCACCAGGGAAAAGAGGATGGTGTTCAGCGCCGTCAGCCACGTCCAGCCGTTCAGGCGCAAAAGCGCGCCCAGCGCCTGCGTGTTTTCGGGCTGCGCCAGCGCCCCGCCGCACAGATAAGCCATCATCGCCAGCGGCAGCACAATTTCGTTGGCGGGAAAAGCGAGCACAAAGGCCATGAGAATGGCGCCGTCCAGGCCCAGAATGCCGGCAAAGGGGTCGAGGAAACGCACGCAGTGGGCCAGCAGCGCCTCTCCGTGCACCTGTGCGTTCGCAAGCACCCAGATGAAAAGCCCCGCGGGCGCGGCGATGACGGCGGCGCGACCCAGCACGCACAACGTGCGGTCGAGCACGGAGCGCACAATTACCCGCCCGATTTGCGGACGGCGAAACGGCGGCAATTCCAGCGTAAACGCCGAGGGCATTCCCTTGAGCAGCGTTCCCGACAGAAGACGCGAAACGGCAAACGTGACCAATACGCCCAGGACGATTACCCCCGTCAGCAACAGCGCCGCCAGCGGCCCGGAGGGAGCCAGAAACAGGCCAATGAGCGCAATCATCATCGGAAAACGGCCGTTGCAGGGCATAAAGGCGTTGGTGAGAATGGCGATCATGCGCTCGCGCGGACTGTCGATGATGCGGCAGCCCACGACGCCGGCGGCGTTGCAGCCCAGGCCCATGCACATCGTCAGGGCCTGCTTTCCACAGGCATGGCAGCGCTTGAACTGGCGGTCCAGGTTAAAGGCCACGCGGGGCAGATAACCCAGGTCCTCCAAAAGCGTAAACAGGGGGAAGAAAATCGCCATTGGCGGCAGCATCACCGCAATCACCCAGCCCAGCACGCGCAGCATGCCCTCGCACAGCGCGCTTATCAGCCATGGCGTCACGCCCATGGCGCGCAGGGCGTTCGCCAGAGCGGTCTCCAGCCGTACAAAGAGCGAGGAAAGGAGCGCCGAAGGGGCGTTCGCGCCTGCGATGGTGATGTAAAGCACAAGGGCGAGCAGCAAAAGCATCACCGGCAGGCCAGTCAGGCGGCTGGTGAGCAGGCGGTCAAGGCGCGCCTGGCGAATGCGCGCATCTTCCTTGCGGCGCACACAGGCCGCGACGATTTCCTCCGCGCGCCGGTATATGGCCGCGACGGTTTCCTCACGCACGCGCGCAGGGGAAGGAAGGGAGGAGCTGGCGCTCGCTGTGGAGGCGTCGCGCCCGCATGCAGGCATATCGGCGGCGCATTTTCGCGCGCTTGCGGACGGGCAGGTGTTTCGCATGTCGAAGGTGTCTTCCTGCGATACGCGGCCCGGGCCATCCATGGCGGGAACTTCTTGCGCGGCGGAGGGGTCGTCGGGAAGGGGGACACGGGGAGTGGCATCCCGCATATTGGGCTGCTTGATGGCGCTGGAAAGGCTTTCCTGCACGCCTGCGGACGGGCAGGTGTTTCGCATGTCATAGTCGTCTTCCTGCGATACGCGGCCCGGGCCATCCATGGCGGGAACGTCCTGCGGGGCGGAGCGGTCGTCGGGAAGGGGGACACAGGCGTCGCTGTCCCGCATATCGAGCCGGCCGGCGGTACTGGGAAGGCTTTCCTGCGCGCCTGCGGACGGGCAGGTGTTTCGCATGTCGGAGTCGTCTTCCTGCGACACGCGGTTTGCGTCGCTTCTGGCGGAATGGGCGTTGGCTTCGCAAACGGGGGCAAGGCGCTCGCGCAACGCATCGGGCAGCGGCAGCGACGCAACGCGCAAGCCCAGTTCGGCTTCAAGGCGCGCGGTCATGTCCGCATCCGCTTCAAGCAGGCGCAGAGCCACGAAGCGTGGGCTGGGGCCGCGAATTTCCCCCAACGCGGCGGCAACTTCGCCGCAGGCGTCTTCCAAATCCGGCGCGTAACGCGTAGGCCGCGCCGTTGCCGGTTCGCGCGCCGCCGCCTTTGCCGCGGCCAGCAATTCGCGCGCGCCCTCGCCGCTGCGCGCCGTGCAGGCCACAACACGCACGCCCAGCAGCCGGGAGAGGGCGCTTAGGTCGATCTTTACGCCCTGCTTGCGCGCCTCATCCATGAGATTGAGGCACAGCACGGCGCGAGGCGCGGCCTCAATGACCTGCAGGGCGAGATTCAGGCCGCGTTCCAGGCATGTGGCGTCGCACACGACGGCCACCACGTCCGCGCCGCCGAAGCAGATGGCGTCGCGCGCGGCCGCCTCCTCGGCGGAATGGGTGATCAGCGAATAGGCCCCCGGCGTGTCGGCCAGCAAAAAGCGTTGCCCATCCGAAACACAGCGGCCCCAAGCGCTGCCCACCGTTTTTCCGGGCCAGTTGCCGGTGTGCTGCTTCAGCCCCGTGAGCAGGTTAAACAGCGTGCTTTTGCCGACGTTGGGGTTGCCCGCCAGCGCTACGACAATTTCCGCCGTTTCCTCGCGCGCGTCCCCCTGCTCCAAAGGGCTGCGCCCGGCGTTTTCGCACGCCGCGGTCTGTTCCCTTAACGCGCGTTTTCGCCGCATGCGAAACGGCTGCCGGCAAGGGGCGCATTGGCGCTGCCCGCCCGCGGACGGACAGCGCTTGCAGGGTTGCGCGGCGAAAGACTCGCGCGAGGTTTTTTCGTTGCCGTTGGGCAACCGTTTTTTGAAGAGCCGCCGCAAAAACGCAATTTTGGCGGCGCGTTTTTTGCGCGGGGGATGGCGTTCCGCCTCTGTGGACGGCCGCCGGAAAAGGCAAAGCGCCCAGAGCATCTTTGCATTTCGCGCTTTGTGCGGGGACGCTTGTGCATGGTGCCGTCCTATGGCGCCGCGCCTTGCCGCGGACGCTTCCGGCGCGGACGCCCGGCTTTGCCGCACGGAACCGCTCGCCGCTTTTTGATTGGAGATGGCCGTATTTTCCGGCGGGGAAAAGCGCGTACGGTTCATGCGGACGCCTCCTCTCCTTCGGCGCGCACCAGGGCCGCGTCCTCGCGCCGCAGAGCGATTACCGCGCCGCGAATCAGGTAGGCGCGCGGTTCGCCCGAGGGGGCGGCGAACAGGCAGCGTACCCGCGCCCCGCGCGTGAGGCCAAGGTCCATCAGCCGCCGGATGATTTTCCTGCCGTTATCTGGCAAAAGGCCGCGTACCGTGGCGCTTTCGCCCGGACGCAGCTCGTTAAGCGTGCGTTGCATCATAAATTCCTCCGTTTCGTCGCTGTTGCATGGTATGCCCGCTTCCCCCGGCGCGGGCCTGGCATGTTTTGGCCGGCGCCGGCACACAATTAGGCAGCATGTTCTATGGAGGGGTGCTCATGAAGATACGCAAAACACTGTGTCTGCTGCTCGCGCTTGCCCTGCTTTTGCCAGCTGTGGCATTGGCCGAAGTCGATCTAGCCACGCCCGAGCCCACGCAGGAGCCGGCGGCCGCGCCTGAACTGAGCGCCGCGCCGCTTATGGAGGCTCCTCCCATCGCGCTTTCCTGCGCGTCGGCCCTGCTGGTCGAGCCAGAGAGCGGCCAGGTGCTCTTCGAGCAAAATGCCGACACGCCTCGCGCCGTGGCCTCGGTGACGAAGGTTATGACCATCCTGTTGGCGCTGGAAGCGCTGGAACAGGGCCGCGTGCATGCGGACAGCGAGGTTGTCGTCTCTGCCGACGCGGCGGGCATGGGCGGTTCGCAGGTGCTTCTGGACGTGGGGGAAACGCAGCCGTTTTCCGTGTTGCTCAAAAGCGTAATTGTCGGCAGCGCCAACGACGCTTCCGTGGCCATCGCGGAGGCGCTCTATGGCTCGGAGGCCATGTTTGTCGAGCGCATGAACGAACGCGCGCAGGAACTGGGCATGAACAATACCAGCTTTGTCAACTGCACGGGCCTGCCCGCCGAGGGCCAGGCGACCACTGCCCGCGACGTGGCCGTAATGACCATCGCAATGCTCTCCCACCCGGCATATTTTGAATATTCCGGCATCTGGATGGACGAGGTAGACCATGGCGACGGCCGTATCACCCAACTGACAAACACCAATAAACTCATTCGCCTCTATGAGGGCTGCGACGGCGGCAAGACCGGCTCCACCAGCGAGGCCGGCTACTGCGTTTCGGCCACGGCGCAAAGAGGGGATATGCGCCTGATCGCCGTGGTGCTGGGCGCGGATACGGGCAGCGAGCGCTTTGACATCGCCGCGGAGATGTTCGATTATGGCTTTGCCCACTACCGGCTTTATCCCGTAGCGGAAAAGGGCACGAAGGTGCGCGGCGAACTGCCCGTCACCGGCGGCGACGCCGCGGGCGTGGCGCTGGCGCTGGATGGCGATTTGACGTTGCTCGTGCAAAAAGGGGATGAACAGAACATACAACTTGTGCCCGATTTGCCCTCTTCCATCGAAGCGCCGGTGCGCGCCGGCCAGGAAGTCGGCGGCGTGGAAGTGATCGTCGAAGGCCGCGTCGTCGCCCGCATTCCCGTGGTTACCACCGAAGAAGTCACCGCCAAGGGGCTCAAAAACGCCCTGAACCGAATTTGGCGATTCTGGGGGATGTAACGCATAAACCGGCCCGATGCGCCGCACTGGACGGGGTGTCTCTGCCCCGGGAATGCGCAAAAGAGCGATGCCGGCGCGGCGCAAACGGAAAATTTTTGCTTGCGAAAAAGCGCACGGCCACCGGCGGCCTTTGCCGCCAAATGGAACCGCCAAAAATCGGACTTGTGCGGAGATGGCCCGGCCGCTGCTTTGGAAGGTTCCTGAAACGGAAGACGCAGGGGCTCCCTTCAGACAGCGGGAAGCCGTGATGGAACCAGAGGGCTGCTATTGAAAGCGGCGTAGGCAACGTGACGCCGCAGGGAAGAACCGTCATTTGGAAAGGGGCATGCCGCAGACGCCGTTCACCGCGCTGCCGGTTTTCTATAAGCCGTGGGAATCCGGCATAACGGCTATAAGGCTGCCTTCGCCTATACTGGCGGGGATGCCTGTAAGCGTTTTTTGAGCAAGTCGCTCCGCAATCAACCGCGTAGGAAGCCCTGCGACGCGGCGAAACGCCGTTTGCGCATTTTGGAGCGTGTCCATGGGGATTTATGCGGCCGGGGGCGAATGGAGAAGCGCGGCTGCGCGGCATCGACCGATGGAAATGCAGTCGGACGCAATCCTGCAG
>CAJFUU010000092.1 GCA_904420265.1 uncultured Clostridia bacterium | reverse complement strand
TCCTGCACCAGTATGCCATTTACATGCATGAGGGCAGCCAATACCAGGTGGAAAAACTGGACTTTGACGACAAAAAGGGCTATGTGCGCCGCGTAGATGTGGGCTACTATACAGACGCCGACCTCACCACCAGCCTCAAAGTGCTCGACGAGTTTGACCGCGTGCCCTCTGGTTCGCTGACGCGCTCGCGTGGCGAAGTGCTGGTCAGTTCCATTGTCACGCTGTTTAAAAAGATACGTTTTGATACCCACGAAAACCTCGGCTGGGGCCCTGTAACCCTGCCGGAACTGGAGATGCAGACCACGGCCGCCTGGTGGACGCTGCCCGAGTGGCTGGAGCGCGATTATGAACGCGAACCGGTTAAAAACGCTATGATCGGTCTGGCCCACATCCTTCGGCACATTGCGCCGATGTATTTGATGTGCGCTGCGCAGGATGTGCGCGTGGTCTATCACGTGCGCGACCCCTTTACCGGACGTCCCACCATCTACCTGTACGATTCCATTCCCGGCGGCGTCGGTCTTTCCGAGCGCGTGTTTGAGATGGACAAAGAGATATTCCGCCAGGCGCGGGAAGTGCTGGCCGCCTGCCCCTGTGAAAACGGCTGCCCAAGTTGCGTGGGCGCAACGGCGGGCGATGGAGCCAAGGCGACGCTGATGGACGTGCTGGAACGCATATTGTCGGAGGATATGCAGGCATAAAACAAGCCAAATCCTGTATCGCGCAAAATGCAGACTTTGGTTTGAAATTGAGCGAGCTCCAAAAGAATGATGCCCGCGGAAAGTGGCCTGACAAGCGGCGCTGCGTCTTTTGTCACGGCATTCCAGGCCTGTTGAATGTGCTTTATAGGGTGATCGGGTTGAATTGCTGCCTGTGAAGCGTCAAAATAGTGCCGGACATGGCAGACTATCTCTAAAACAAGTAGAGGATTTTATTGGTAAATCCGTGCAAACAACTCCATCGACACTATGCGCGATGTGTTCGCGGTATGTATTGTCGCTGAGCATACAGGGCCGGTCTTTGCCTCGATGCCGTGGCTGACATTTCTGATTCGCGAAATCGGCTTTCGGTTTGCGGTGCCATACTTTTTGCTCGTTTCAGGGTGTTTCTGCATTCGCGGCCTTGAAAGCGCAAGACGACGCTCTGGCTGTATTTGAAGAAGATTCTGCCGGTATATCTGTTCTGGAGCGCGCTGTATGTGGTGGAAGGATTGGCGGCGGATATTTTGCACGGGCGCTCGCTGGCCGGATACCCGGCGGAGATTCTCAGAGGGTTGTTTATCTTCGGAGTGCGCGATCCTTTCTGGTTTTTCCCGGCGATGATCTTCTCTGCAATTGTTTTTACGCTGGCGCACAAACTGCGTTTGTAAAAGGTATTGGTGACGGCGCTGGGAGTTCTTTATCTGCTGGGCGTTTTGTTCAGCGGCGCGTATGGAATCCAGGAGACGGATCTGCCGGTTATATCGGCGTTCTACCAGTGGGATGGATACTTCCTGTTCTGGAATTATGTTATGCGTGCATTGACGGCCTTTTCCATGGGCTATCTGCTCAACCATATGAGAAACCTTGGGCAAATGAACAATAAGAAACTTTGGAGTGTGTTCATTGCCGCGCTGGCGCTGTATGTGGGCGAAACGTATGTGATGGTGCATGTCAGGTCTGCTGGTGCGCATCTGCTCTTTACCACCTATCCGGCATTGTTGGTTTTGGCGGTGTTTTTGTTCAACCATCCGCTGGCGGGGCGTGCAAAGGCGGGCAGGTACTGTCATGCATTGGCGAATTTCACGTACTATTCGCATCCGCTGTTTATTGACATGCTCCGGCTGTGTGCTCCGCTTATATCCACTGCATTGCTAAACGGTGAAGCGGCGTTCTTTGCAACCTGGGCGTTTACAACCATTGCAGGCCTGCTGCTGATTCGCCTGAACAATAAACAGATAAACAAACTGATTTCCATGCGCTGACCTTTTAAAGTATGCGCAAACCAAGGCCCTGCCGGTCCGTTCCGGTAGGGCCTTGATCGGTTTTATCGGAGACAGGAACATTCTGGAAGACGGCATAAGGGCGTTGACATGTGTGCCTCGTGAAAGCGATGCGTTGATGCGCCTGCAGCTTAAAAAGGATGTACATATCAATTGCTAAAGGAAACGATGAGTCGATAGGCAAGGATTGTTCGCAGCACTATAGCATGGGCGAACGTTGCGCCATCCGCATAGAGGCTGGTATTCTATAAATCTTCATTCTATCACATGAGAAACGTGTGAAAAACACGGCGGCGGATTCGCGCGAAAAGGAGAAAACATCTCGAAAAGCGACCGAAGTTTTTGACGGTTTTAAAACGACAAAGGTCCTTTTTTGTTGCGCATCAGATTTATCGGCCAGCGCCTGACGAGCAAACGGAATATGGGGGATGCATCAAAAAACGTAACCCGGACATGGCAAGCCATGCCCGGGATTTTACATGAAAGCGACTATAGTACAGTTTGCGTGCAGGCAGGAGGCCTGCAAAACAGCAGAGCCGTACGCGGGTTAATTGCGATGCTTGATAAATTCCAGCGCCTTGGCGATCTCCATCACCAGCAGGGGGCAGAAAATGAGCACCAGTGCCCAGATATACAGTCCGGTAGAAAGCGGGATCAGCCCAAACGCCGAACGTACCGGCGGCACAAATGTCACCAAGGCCACCAGCGCCGTAGAGGCAAGCGCCGCCCAGTTGAGTTTTCCATTGCTGAAGGGGCCGATTTTGAACAGCGAATGCGTAGAGCGCATGTTAAAGGCCTGCACGACCTGCGAAAGCGCCAATACCAGGAAAGCCATGGTCTGTCCGCCGGCGATTTCTCCGGTTTGATGCTCGCCCAACCAGTAAGCGATCAACGTGAGCGCGCCGAACATCAACCCTTGCAAGGCAATTTGCAGGCCGTAGCCGCCGGCAAACAGGCCCTCGCTTTTGGGGCGGGGTTTGCGCTCCATAATATCCTTTTCCACCGGCTCCATGCCCAAAGCGATGGCGGGCAGACTGTCGGTGGCCAGGTTGATGAGCAACAACTGCATCGAAAGCAACGGCGTGCGGTGCCAAAGAATCATGGCCACAAATACGCAGATGATTTCGCCGATATTCGTGCCCAAGAGAAAACCGACCACTTTCCGTATATTGTCATAAATGCCGCGCCCCTCGCGCACTGCATCTACGATGGTGGTAAAGTTATCGTCGGTGAGGGTCATATCCGCCGCGCCTTTGGCTACGTCTGTGCCGGTGATGCCCATAGCGCAGCCGATGTCGGCAGCTTTGAGCGCCGGCGCGTCGTTCACGCCGTCGCCGGTCATGGAGACGATTTCTCCCTGTCTTTGCCAGGCGCGCACGATGCGGATTTTATCCTCGGGGGAAACGCGGGCATAGACGGAGATGTTGCGCACGCGAGCGGCGAGCTCCTCATCGGAAATGCTGGCCAGCTCCGCGCCGGTAATGGCCTCGTTGCCTTCCACCAGAATGCCCAACTCGCGGGCAATGGCGGCGGCGGTGACCACGTGGTCGCCGGTAATCATGACCGGCGTAATGCCCGCGCGGCGGCAAATCTTTACAGCCTCGCGCACTTCGGGGCGCGGGGGATCAATCATACCCACCAGACCGATTAGCGTCAGACCAGTCTCCAATTCTTCCGAGGTGGGGGATTCAGGCAGACGGTCAAGCCTTTTCGTAGCCACGGCCAGCACGCGCAGGGCCTGTTGGCTCATGTCGTTGACGATGTCGTCCGCCTCGGCGGGGCAACCGCCCGGGGCGCAGCGATCCTCGATGACGTCGAACGCGCCTTTGACAATGGCATACAGACCGCCGTCGATTTCATGCACAGTGGTCATCAATTTGCGGTCGGAGTCAAAGGGAATTTCGGCCAGGCGTGGATGCTTGCGGTTCAGCGCCGCCTTGGTGATGCCGTTTTTGTAGGCGGCGGCGACAATGGCCGTCTCTGTGGGATCGCCGATATGCTTTTCCTTGCCGTTTTCTATTTCGATGCTGGCGTCACAGCAAAGCGTGGCATAGGAAAGCACGCGCCGCACCGCGTCGGAACAATTGGGTGAAACTTCTTCAATGCCTCTGCCGCCTACGGCGTAGGCGCGGGTGAGCGTCATGCGGTTCTGCGTGAGCGTTCCGGTTTTATCCGAACAGATGATCGAGGCGCTGCCCAGCGTTTCCACAGCGGGCAGGCGGCGGATGATGGCGTTTTTCTTCGCCATGCGTTGGATGCCGATGGAGAGCACCACTGTAACAATGGCCGGAAGTCCCTCGGGAATGGCCGAAACCGCCAACGAAACGCTGGTCATAAAGATTTCCAGTACGGGAATGTCGTTGAGCAGGCCGATGACGAAGATCACCGCGCAGGCGGCGATGGCGACGATGCCCAACAGCTTGCCCAAACGCGCCAACTTGTGCTGCAGAGGGGTCTGCGTATCGTCGGCGCTCTCAAGCAGGCCGGCGATGCGGCCCATTTCGGTATCCATACCGGTGGCGGTTACAACGGCGCGGCCGCGTCCGTAAGTCACTGAGCAACCGGAATAGAGCATGTTTACACGGTCGCCCAGTGGCGCGCCTTCGGCAACGGCAGCTTGCGCGTCCTTTTCCACAGGCACAGATTCGCCCGTCAGCGCCGATTCCTCGCTTTTTAAGCTGGCCGATTCAATCAGGCGGGCATCTGCTGGCACAAAATCGCCCGCTTCGACGAGAATTACGTCGCCCGGCACCAGCTCGCTTGCGTCAAGCACGGCTTCGCGGCCGTTGCGCACCACGCGCGCATGCGGGGCAGACATGCTTTTGAGCGCTTCCATGGCCTTTTCGGCCTTGCTTTCCTGCATCATGCCCATGATGGCGTTGAGGATAACAATGGCCAGGATCAAAGCCGGTTCAAGAAATTCGCGCGCCTCGCCGCTTTGCGCGGCGACAAAAAAGGAAATTATGGCGGCGATGATGAGAATGATGATCATTACATCCTTGAACTGTGCCAAAAAGCGCTTCAGAAGCGAGGGCTTTTTGGCCTCCCGCAGCACATTTTTCCCGTATTTGGCGCGCGCCTGATCCAGCTGCGCTTCGTTCAACCCCTTTTGCGGGTTCGAACCGAAGTGATTGAGTATATCGTTAAGAGGCTCTGTATAGAAGTTCATGGTATCCTCCTATTGTTTGGAGAGTGTTGCCAAAATAACGGCCTTGATGGTGTGCAGGCGGTTTTCGGCCTCGTCAAAGACCACGGAACGAGCGCTTTCGAATACTTCGTCGGTCACTTCCATTTCCGTCAGACCAAATTTTTGGTAAATCTGCATACCGACTTCGGTTTTTAAATCGTGATAAGAGGGCAGGCAGTGCATGAAAATTGCCTCGTCAGCAGCGTTTGCAAAGGCGGCCTGGTTTACCTGATAAGGCGACAGAAGGTCGATGCGTTCCTTCCAAACCGACTCCGGTTCTCCCATGGATACCCAAATGTCTGTATAGAGCACATCCGCATCCCGCGTGCCCTCGCTTACATCCGAAGTCAGCGTTACGCTGCCGCCATTCTTTTCGGCGATTTCCCGTGCGGTTTGAACCAGTGACTGCGCAGGAAAGCGCGAAGCGGGCGCACAGGCGGTAAAGTGCATGCCCATTTTGGCGCAGGCGACCATCAGAGAATTGGCCACGTTGTTGCAGGCATCGCCCATAAAGGTGAGCTTGATGCCTTCCAAGCGGTGGAAACGTTCGTCAATGGTCAACAGGTCGGCCAACATCTGGGTGGGATGAAACTGGTCGGTCAGGCCGTTCCATACCGGCACGCCGGCGTACTTTGCCAGCACCTCCACGGTATTTTGGCTGAAACCGCGGTATTCAATACCATCGTACATGCGGCCCAGCACGCGGGCGGTGTCTTCGATGCTTTCCTTCCTGCCCATTTGCGAACTGGCGGGGTCCAGAAACGTCACGCCCATGCCCAAATCACGGCCCGCTACTTCGAAGGCGCACCGCGTGCGCGTGGAGGTTTTTTCAAACAGCAGCACGATATTGCGCCCCATCAAGTGGCGGTGGCCGATGCGCAAGTGCTTTTCGCGCTTCAGGCGCCGGGCGAGATCAAGCAGATAGCGGATTTCCTCGGGAGTGTAGTCCAGAAGCGTCAGAAAACTGCGTCCATAGAGGTTCATGGGAGGTTCTCCTTTCTAGTCGGCCAGCGCAAGGCATTTGAAGGCTTCAAGGCCGCCCAGCAGGGCGCGCTCATCCAGCCTGAAAGCAGGGGAGTGCAAGGGCGCGCCCTCGCCAGTTCCAAGGTAGAACATCACGCCGGGCACGCGCTCCTGATAAAACGAAAAGTCTTCGGTGGTAAGGTCGGGTTCAGCAAGCGTTACAAACTTCATGCCGGAAATGGCTTTCAGGAAGCGCTCATAGAGCGCCGGGTCATTGATGGAAGGCGGATAACCTTCGGAAAACGCAACATCCGCCTCTACGCCAAGCGGGGCGCAGGCCGAATGCACAGCCTTAACAATGCCATCGCGGATGCGCGCGTGATCCTCCAGGCTGAAAGCGCGCGCCGTGCCTGCAAGTTCGGCGCGATCGGGCACGATATTGGTCGAAGAACCCGAACAGAAGGAACAAAGGCGAATCAGCCGTCTCATTTCAGCAGGCAAAGAGCGCTCGAATTCGTATACAGCGCGCACGGCCTCCGCGCCGGCAAGCATGGCGTCCCGTCCCTCGCGCCAACGCGCGGCGTGGGCCGACTTGCCCAGCAGACGCACATGCACTTCCGAAGAAGTGGACATAAACGCGCCGCTGCGCGAAGCAAGAACGCCTTCGGGGATGCCGGGCTGCACATGCAAAGCAAAAATGCGCGTTACACGGTAATGCTCCAGCACGCCGCTTTCGACGATGCGTCGGGCGCCGGCGCCGCTTTCTTCAGCGGGCTGGAAAATCAACAACACGTTGCGGGAAAGCGTTTGCAGGCATGACGACAGCCATTGCGCCAGCGTCAGCAGTATGGCCATATGCGCGTCGTGGCCGCAGGCATGCATGCGGCCAGGATGTTTTGAAGCAAATGGGCATCCCGGCGGCTCCTGAATAGCCAGCGCATCCATATCGCAGCGAAAAGCGACGCTTTCCGCGCGGCCAGCGTCGAAAAAGGCGACCACGCCGCTTTCAGCAACGCCCTCCAGGCGCGCGGCCAAAGGCGCAAGCTGCGCACGCACGTAGGCGCTCGTTTCCGGCAGGTCATAGCCCAATTCGGGAATCGCATGCAGACAGCGGCGGTGCCGTTGAATGGTTTCCAGCATGACGCTTCCTCCCAGTATTTTCCTGTGCATCATTCTAGCACGGCAAGTTTAAATCCATTTGTCGGCTATGGTAAATTTGCAATTTTCATATATTGCCATGTCCGCCCTGTAAACTCAGATGTATTTATGATGCGCACAAAAGCAGGATTCAATGTAAAAACTTGCAAATTCTCCCGCCGTCTGCTATGATGTTGAAAATGGTCAATCGGGAGGTGCCCCATGTTTGAAGGCAGTTATGTCGCGCTTGTAACGCCCTTTTACCCGGATGGAAGCGTAAATTTTGAAAAGCTGAAGCAGCTGTGTCAGTGGCATGTGGAGAACGGTACGGACGGACTGGTCGTGCTGGGCACCACTGGTGAGTCGAGTACCACAGACGCCGAGGAAGACGCGGCCATTGTCCGCTGCTGCGTGGACGCGATTGGCGGGCGCATTCCCGTGATTGCCGGCGGCGGTTCAAACTGTACCGAAACATCGCTTGCCAAGAGCCGGACATTCCGGGATTTGGGCGCGGACGGCCTTTTGCTGATTACCCCGTACTATAACAAGGCCAATCAAAAGGGCATGTACCGGCACTTTGCCACTGTGGCCGAGGCGGTTCAGTTGCCCATCATCCTTTACAACGTGCCGGGCCGCACGGGCTGCTCACTTTCCGTGGAATGCGTGGAAGCGCTTTCCAGGCTGCAAAATGTGCGCGGCATCAAAGAGGCCAGCGGCAATATTTCCTATACGGCAAAAATCGCCAGACTGATCAGCGACGAATTTGTGCTTCTCTCCGGAAACGACGATATGACCGTGCCCATTCTTGCGCTGGGCGGCGTAGGCGTTATCAGCGTCTTTGCCAACATCTGCCCGCGGCAGACGCATGAAATGGTCGCCGCCTACCTTGCCGGAGACACAAAGCGGGCCCGGGAACTGCAGCTTCGTTACCTGGAGTTGATCAACGCCCTGTTTGTCGAAGTCAACCCGATTCCGGTCAAGCATGCCATGAATTTGTTGGGCATGGAGGTAGGCCCCTGCCGTCTGCCCCTGTGCGAAATGGAGGATAAAAATCTGGAAACGCTTAAAAACGCCCTGCGCATTTTGGAGGAAGCATGAACGTAATCCTTGTCGGACATGGCCGGATGGGAAAGATGCTTGAGGAGCTGCTCGCCTCGCGCGAAGATGTGGAAATTCTCGGCGTGGTGTCTCCTGGACTGTATGAAAGTTCCGCAGATGTACCCGGAAGGCCGGATGCATTGATTGATTTTTCCTATCCAGGGAATCTGGAAGGCACGCTGCTGCGCGCCATGGACGCGGGCGCCGCGGCCATTATCGGCACGACAGGCCTTTCCGCGGAACAGCTTGCGCGCATCCGTGCCGCGGCCGCCCGCATACCAGTGGTGTATGATGCGAATTTTTCTCTTGGCGTGGCGGTGTTGCGCAAGACACTGCGCCAGGTAGGGCCGTTGCTGTTGCGGTGCGGCTTTGATGCGGAGATCGTCGAAACGCACCACAACCGCAAAGCCGACGCTCCAAGCGGCACGGCCAAGGCGCTTTTGAACGCCATTGATCCCGAAGGCGCGTATACGCATGTCTACGGCCGCGAGGGTTTTATCGGCGCGCGGGGAAGGGAAATCGGCGTGCATGCGCTGCGCGGCGGCACCGTTGCCGGCGAACATCGCGCGCTGTTTTTCGGCGATGATGAAACGCTGGAGTTTCGGCACAGCGCCGCCAGCCGCCGCATTTTTGCCGCTGGAGCCGTGCTGGCGCTGGATTTTGCCGTCGCCTGTCCACCAGGGTTGTACAGCGTCGATGATGTGCTGGGCTTGTGCGAAAATTGACGTTTAAGGGGACGAGGACATGAACGCGGAGGAGATTATCCGTTTTATTCACGATGCAAAAAAGACCACGCCCGTGAAGGCCTACGTCAAGGCAAAGCCGGGCATTGAATTTCCCGGTTGCCGCACATTTGGCGCAGGAGATTGCGTGGTATTTGGGGAGTGGGCAGACGTAAAGGCGGCGCTGGAAAAAAACGCCGCCGCCATTGAGGACGTAGTGGTCGAGGCGGACCGCCGCAACAGCGCTGTGCCGCTTTTGGATGTGAAGGGCGTCAATGCCCGAATTGAACCGGGCGCTCTGATTCGCGATCGCGTGGAGATTGGCGACCGCGCCGTGATTATGATGGGGGCGATTATCAATATCGGCGCAATGGTGGGAGAGGACACCATGATTGATATGGGCGCGGTACTCGGCGGGCGCGCCATCGTGGGCAAGCGCTGCCACGTGGGAGCGGGCGCCGTGCTTGCGGGCGTGGTGGAGCCGGCCAGCGCCACGCCGGTGGTTGTAGAGGACGATGTACTCATCGGCGCAAACGCCGTGGTGCTTGAAGGCGTGCGCATCGGCAGGGGCGCGGTGATCGCCGCGGGCTGCGTGGTAGTGGCAGATGTGCCGGAGAATGCCGTCGTCGCAGGTATTCCGGGGCGAGTGATCAAAATGAAAGATGCGAAAACGGAAAAGAAAACGGCGCTGATCGACGCCTTGCGCGCGTTGGATTGAGGCCGAACACACATGACAAAAGTATCTATATAAATAGGTAGAAACTCTGTCACAAATCCAGAGATATGAAGGCCGCGCGCTGATTGGGTGTCTTGTATGTGGACAATACAGACCGAGGTCTACTGTGTTTTGCGGTGTGCACATGAAGTATAGTACAGACTTCGGTCTAAAACAAACTCGTTTAAAACCGATTTTCCTATACGCATGGCGAAAGTTTTGCGCGCCGCAGCGTAAGCTTTGGATGCATGCAATGGTATGAGGGCAGGGATAGTTTTACGCAGGTACATGGTTAGATGGGCGCGAAGTGGAGACACAGGGACGCGGAAAACCAAAAAATGCGAAGAGGGCCGCTCAAGAATCCCGGCGGTTCGCATGCATGTGCAAGGTAACGCTGGAGCCACAATGCGAATTTCCATCAATACAGACCGTTGTCGCCAACGATCTTAACTAGCTGATTTCGGGTATTGTGGGCAATATTATTGCCGGAGCAAGCCGAGTAAAGTTATGCTGTACGAAAAAGGTTGTCCTGACAGAGGCAGCTTTAGACACTCGAAAAGTGGCAAAACCGTTCTTTCAAGAAGAACTGTCTGGTGAAAGACTTCGGTCTCTTGCGAAGATATTGCTCCTTCCACTGCAGGAATCGCTGCCTTTGAGACATATGTCCCCGATGACAACGGATTTTTACTGTCTCCCTGCGGCTCTGACCTTGAAATGAAGCGCTGGATTTCGCTTTGGAGGTTTTCGACAGGCTGGCGGATGGGAGAGCATCGCCCTCGCCG
>CAJFUU010000091.1 GCA_904420265.1 uncultured Clostridia bacterium | reverse complement strand
GCTGAAACGCAGGCGTATGCCGAAGCGGAAAACGCGTTCACGCGGCCCGGCGTTCCTTCCCCGCTCCACACCGATGGCGTGCGTTGTGCCGCGCTGTCCTCCGATCAGAGCGGCGCTTCGCAAAGCCCCTGGGCAAGCGCGGCGGGCCTGGACATTCCCTCCTTCCCCGCTGAAACGAAAAACGCGTTCGAGGCGCAATTCGACGCTTCTTCCCCGCTCCAGCGTCCGGAGGCGGCGCATGTGCGCCTCATCGCCCGTTCTGACCGGCCGGACCTTTTGCTCGCGGCGCTCAAAGACAGCGTGGATGAAATTGTATTCGACCCTGCCGACCTGCGCCAAAGCGCATTGAACGCCGCGCTCCAGGCGCTGGATGGGCAGCCCTTTTCCCTTGCCCTGCCCCAGACCGCCAATGCGGACGTGCTGGACAGCCTGCACGGCTGGGTGCGGACGCTTGGCGGACAGCTTACGTCGGTGTACGCATCCAATGTCGCCCATCTGGCGATGGACTGGGACGCGGAGGTGCGTGGAGATTTTGGCCTGAACCTGTTCAGCGCCCGCGCCGTAGCGGCGACAGGGATACGGCGCTACATGCCTTCTCTGGAACTGACATCGCGGCAGTTGGCGGCCCTGCCCGGGGAAAAAGAGCTGTTTTTCTGGGGGCGCGCGCCGCTGATGCGCCTGCGCCACTGTCCGCTGCGCGCTGCAAAGCGCCTTTCTGGGCCGCACGACCGCTGCCGCCGCTGCGACCATAGCGAAAAGCCGGTGGACGGCCTTGCTCTTATCGACCGCAAGGGGGCGGCCTTTCCCCTGCGGCGCATAGCCTCGGACGGGGGCTGTGTGGTGGAAGTGCTCAACAGCGTGCCGCATTGGCTGCTGCCCAAGCGCGAACGCCTGTGCTCCTGTTCCGGTTGGGTGCTGTTTCTGCGCGCGGACGAACCGGCGGCGGCCATCGTGCGCGCCTGCCGGACTGCGCTTGCGGATGGCGAGGTTGACCTCGCCTCCCTTGCCGGCCTGCAAACCACGTCGGGACATTATTTTCGGGGCGTGGAGTAGACGCGGATTGGCGGCGGCGAAAATCGCGCTTCCCTTGGGCAAAGCGCGGCCCTGCGGTTTCTTTCGGGCGAGAGCCAGTGCGCCTGGCTATGCCCCGATTCCTGCCCATCCGGCAAAAGCAGGCACAGGAAACTCCGCGCAGAACGAGGCGTGATACTCTGCGCTTCCTGCGACAGGCCGAGCCTTGCGCTTTCCCGTCCATTCGGCGAAAGGCGGATGATTTCGCCCAAACCGCGGTGTAACTACTGCGGGAAGTTCGCTGAGCACTGCATACTTGGCGATTTCGCGCAGGCCGGGGTGCATCGCCCGCCGCTTCTCGCGTTTGGCGCGGGGATTCCCACCGCCTTGCTCATCCGGCAGCAGACAGGACGAGAAGCCGCTCTTTGTGGCAGGCCCGGGGCTTCGCGCCACCCCGCCATGCGGTAACAGTGGGAAAATTCCGCGCGGACCAGGGGGCGTCGCCTGTCGCTTCGCGGCGAATTCGCCTTGCTGCCATGGGGGATAGACGATTTCACGCAAGCCGGAGTGGATCCCTTGCCGCTTCCCGCGACAGGCCGAGCCTCGTGTTTTCCCGTCTTTTGGCGAAAAGCGGGCGGTTCCGCGCAGGCCGAGGGCATCGCCCGCCGCTTCCCGCGTTTGGCCCGGGGTTTTATCACCCTGCCCATCCGCCAGCAAGCGGCGCTGGCCATTCTGTGCCTCCCGCGCTTCCTGCGACAGGCCGAGCCTTGCACTTTCCCGTCCATTCGGCGAAAAGCGGGCGGTTCCGCGCGAGCCGGAACGCGTTGCCCGTCGCTTCCTGTGGCAGATCCGGGACTTCCCGCCACCCTGCCATCCAGCGATAGACGGTGCAGGCAATTCCGCGCGGGCCAAAGCGCATCGCCCGCTGCCTCCCGCGTTTGGACTGGGATTTTCCACCGTCCCGTCCATCCGGCAGCAGGCAGGTACAGGAAACTCCGTGCGAAACAGGCGTGACACCCTGCGCTTCCTGCGGCAGGTTTGCCTTACCACCAACCACGGGGGATAGACGATTTCACGCAAGCCGGAATGGATCCCTTGCCGCTTCCCACGACAGGCCGAGCCTTGCGCTTTCCCGTCCATTCGGCGAAAGGCGGATGATTTCGCCCAAACCGCGGTGTAACTACTGCGGAAAGTTCGCTGAGCGGCGCATACTTGACAATTCCGCTCGGAACGAGGCGCATCGCCCGCCGCTTCCCGCGTTTGGCGCGGGGATTCCCACCGCCCTGCTCATCCGGCAGCAGGCGGCGCTGGCAATTTCGCATGGGGCGGACGCGCCACCCCGCGCTTCCCGCGGCAGGCCAAGCCTTGTGTCTTGCCGCCCATCCGGCAAAAGCAGGCAATATGTGCAGGCTGGAACGCATTGCCCATCGCCTGCTATGGCAGGTCCGGGGCTCGCCTTCCCCCCGCATCCAACGACAGACGGTGCGGGAATTCCGCGTAAGCCGGGCCAAGCCGTCCCAACCCAATTGGGCCCCCAGTGGGCCGCACGACGACATCCGGGCGTTGTCCCGGGGAATGGAATGACGATGCAAGAAAGAAACCTGCGCGTATTGGAATATCCAAAAATCCTCGACCGGCTGGCGGGCATGGCCATGACCGACCCGGGCAAGGCGGCGGCAAGAGCGCTGCGGCCCTCGGGCGATATTGCCACGGTGCGCCGCCTGCAACAGGAAACCGAGGAAGCGCTTTCCGCCTACGCTTACCACGGCGGCTCGCCGATGGCGTATTTCAGCGACGTATCCGAATATTTGCAGCTTGCCAAAGTCGGCTCCACGCTTTCCATGAAGGCGCTTTTGACCATTGCCGAAGGCCTGCGGGCGGCGCGCACGGTGCGCTCCGCCCTGGTCAACGACCGCGAGGATACGCGCACGCTTTCCGCCATCGCTTCGGAACTGGCCACCAATCGCTCTTTGGAGGAGGAGATTTTCAACGCCATCCTCTCCGAAGAGGAAATGGCCGACCGCGCCAGCCCGGAGTTGTACGACATCCGCCGCCGCCTGCGCGCCCTCAACGACAAGGTGCGCGAGCGGCTCAACGCCATCATCCGCTCTTCGTCCATGCAGAAGTATTTGCAGGACGCCATCATCACCATGCGCAACGGCCGCTACGTCATTCCCGTGCGCGCGGACAGCCGCCAGTTTGTGCCCGGGCTTGTGCACGACCAGTCCGGCAGCGGTTCGACGCTGTTTGTGGAGCCGGTGGCGGTGGTGGAGGCCGGCAACGACATCAAGCAGTGGACGCTCAAGGAACGGCAGGAGATCGACCGCATCCTTGGCGAGTTTACCGATCGCGTGGCTCCGGACGCCGACCTCTACCGGCACAACATCGATGTGCTGGCCAATCTGGACATGATTTTCGCCCGCGCCGCCCTCGCCCGGGAAATGCGCGCCGCGCCGCCGAAGATCAACGAGGATGGGCGCGTGAACCTGATGCGCGCCCGGCATCCCCTTATCGACCCGGAAAAGGTGGTGCCCTCCACGCTGTGGATGGGCGTGGAATTTACCACGCTGGTCATCACCGGCCCCAACACCGGCGGCAAAACGGTGACGCTGAAAACCGTGGGGTTGCTTGCCCTGATGGCCCAGTCCGGATTGCAGATTCCCGCCGCCTACGGAAGCGAGTTGCCCGTGTTCGACGAAGTGTTCGCCGACATTGGCGACGAGCAGTCCATCGAGCAGTCGCTCTCCACATTTTCCTCGCACATGACCAACATCGTCGCCATCCTGCAGGCGGTCACGCCGCGCTCGCTGGCGCTGTTTGACGAACTGGGCGCGGGCACCGACCCCACCGAGGGCGCGGCCCTGGCCATGGCGATTCTGGAGCATCTGCTTTCCATGAAGGTGGCCACTCTGGCCACCACGCATTACAGCGAGCTCAAGGCCTTCGCCCTTTCCACGCCGGGCGTGGAAAACGCCTCGGTGGAATTCGACGTGGAAACCCTGCGGCCCACCTATCGCCTTTCCATCGGCGTGCCGGGCAAATCCAACGCCTTTGAAATTTCCCGCAAGCTGGGGCTGCCGGATTTTCTCATTCAAAAGGCCGGCGAGCATCTCACGCGCGACCAGATTCGCTTTGAAGACGTGATTGCCGGGGCGGAGTACCACCGTCAAATCGCTGAAAAAGAGCGCCGCCTGGCCGAAGAGGCCCATCAGGAGACGCAAAAACTGCGCGATGAGGCGGAACGCCTGCAAAGGCAGCTGGAAAGCCGCCGTGAGGCGGAAATCAAAAAAGCCAAGGAAGAGGCGCGGCGCATCCTGCAAAAAGCGCAGCGCGAGGCCGAGCAGGTCATTTCCGAACTCAAGCGCAAAAGCGCCGCCACCGTCAAGGAGCACGAGCTGCACAACCTGCGCGCCCAACTGCAATCCGCCGTGGACGCCAATGCCGAAACCATCCGCCCGGCGCAGGCCGAAGGCGGCGAAGCCCCGCAGGGCATCAAGCCGGGCGACGCGCTGCTGCTTGTCAACCTTAACGCGCGCGGCGAGGCGCTTACCGCCCCGGACAGCAGGGGCGAACTGACCGTACAGGCCGGAGCGCTGAAACTGAAGGTAAACGTGCGCGACGTGCGCCGCGCCGCCCCGGAAAAACCCGCCAAAAAACGCCCTTCCGCAAGCGCGACGGCGTTCGCGCCCCGGGCTGTGGAAACCGAATGCGACGTGCGCGGCATGACGCTGGAGGAGGCCATCCTCGCCGTGGATATGTTTTTGGACGGGGCCGCGCTCAACCGCTTAAAGCAGGTATATGTTATCCACGGCAAGGGTACCGGCGTTTTGCGCGCCGGCATCCAGAAACACCTGAAAAAGCATCCCGCGGTGAGCGAATTTCGCCTCGGCCGCTACGGCGAGGGCGAAGACGGCGTCACCGTGGTAACGCTCAAATAAGCGGCGGCCAGGGAGGCGTTTCCGCTTCCGGACGCCGCGCCGCAAATTTCCATGTAACGGGGACGGCTTTGCCCCTCCGCCGTTTTCCTCCTTTTGCCCGCCCATAAGCGGCGCGGGGTGGTCGGAAAACGGCAAGGCGATTCCGCCGTTTTGGGCAGGCCCGCCGGAAGCGGTTTTGCAGGCAGCTTGCGATTGCGGACATCCCCCTGCCGCCGGTTCTGCCTCTGCAAACCAGGCGGAGCGTTCACGCCCCGTTCACAGGCGGTTCACAGCCGCGTGCTAGGATAAACAGTGCTGGAAAAGGAGCCAGCGAGGAGGGAAAGCAATGAAAACGAAGATCATGGTCGTGGACGACGATCCCAACATTCGCGAACTGGTACGGCTGTATCTGGAAAAGGAGGGCTTCGAGGTCACCTGCGCCGAGCGTGGCGACGAGGCCGTGAAGGCTTTCCGGGCCGCGCCGCCGAATTTGATGCTGCTGGACGTAATGCTGCCGGGCATGGACGGCTGGCAGGTGTGCCGCGAAGTGCGCAAAATTTCCAACATTCCCATCATCATGCTCACCGCCAAGGATGAAACGTTTGACAAGGTGCTGGGCCTGGAACTGGGCGCGGACGATTATATCGTCAAGCCCTTCGACATGAAGGAACTGGTGGCGCGCATCAAGGCGGTCATCCGCCGCTTCCAGGCCGCGGACACGCCGGAAAAAGAGCTGGTGTTCCCGGGATTGACCATCAACATCAGCCAATATACCGTCACCTACATGGGCAAGCCCCTGGAAATGCCGCCGCGGGAAATCGAACTTCTGTATTTCCTGGCCAGCCATCCCGGCATGGTGTTTACGCGCGAGCAACTGCTCGAGCAGGTGTGGGGCTACGACTACTTCGGCGATTCGCGCACGGTGGATGTGCATGTAAAGCGCCTGCGCGAAAAGCTGGCCGGCGGCGAGGAGCTGGGCTGGCAAATCAAAACCGTGTGGGGCGTGGGTTACAAATTCGAGGTGAAGTAGCGTGCAGGAGCGTTTTTCCGAAGGCGACGCCTGCCGGCAGCTAACGGTGGCGGAGCATCGTCACGGTCCGCACGGGGGCATCTTCCTGCGCACGTTCGCGGCCCTTTTGTCCATCACGCTGGTGACGGTGCTGCTGTTCACATTCATCCTCACCGCCTCTTTGCAGGCCCAGCGGCAAACTGCCTACGAGGACGAGGTGCGCACGCAGGCGCACGAGGTGGCCGGTTATATGTCGCACCTCAACCAGCTTCAGTCCATCTTTGAAAGCAGCACCATGCGCTATGTGCTCTATTCCAAGATGCAAACCATTCACGACCGTTACAACGCCGACATCTGGCTGGTCAGCTACGATGGCGGCCGGTTGCTCTACCAATACCTGGACAGCGGCGGCAACATTGTCGACCCCAACTACATCACCAGCGAAGCGGTGCTGGAGCAGATCGCCTTGATTTATCAGGGCAACAATATCCGCGTACAGGGCCTGTTCCCGGAACTGGGCGAGGACATCGTCACCATCGGCGTGCCCTGGACGTACAGCGACGGCCACGTTGTCGGCGCGGTGCTTTTGCACATCGCCGTGGACGATTTGCAGGTGCGCTTTATGGACGTGCTGCCTTCGCTTCTGCCCGCCGGGCTGGGCGTGCTGATTTTGGGCGTGGTGCTTTCCTTTTTGCTCGCCCGCAGCCAGACAAGGCCGCTGAAGGAAATCACCGCCGCCGTGCGCGACTTTTCCAAGGGGAAGCTGGATCGCCGCGTGCAGCTCAAGTGCGGCGGAGAATTGCAGGCGTTGGGCGAGGAAATCAATAAGATGGCTTTTGAACTTTCCAACCTGGAGGAGAGCCGCAAAAGCTTTGTGGCCAACGTATCGCACGAATTGCGCTCGCCGCTGACCAGTATCCGCGGCTATGTGCAGGCCTTGCGCGACGGCGCGTTTCCCGAGGAAGACCGGGAAAAATATATGGACGTGGTGCTGGATGAAACCACGCGGCTGACGGCGCTGGTGCGCGATTTGCTGGACCTCTCCCGCATTGAAAGCGGCAAGTTCCCCCTGAACCTCGAGCGCGTGGACCTGTGCGAGCAGATGCGGCGCACGCTTCTGAGTTTTGAGGTGCGCATCGACCAGAAGCATGTGGACGTGGATGCGGAACTGCCCGACGCGCCCTGCTGGGTGAACGCCGATGTCGGCCGCATTCGCCAGGTAATCGGCAACCTGATTGACAACGCGCTGAAATTCCTGCCCGAAGGCGGCCGCCTCGGCGTGGGCGTAGGGCGCGCGGGCAAGCGCGTGTACGCCTATGTGGAGGACAACGGCCCCGGCATCGCCGCGGACGATTTGCCCTTCATCTTCGACCGCTTCTACAAGGCGGACAAGGCGCACACCGCCGGCATGGGCACGGGGCTGGGACTGTCCATCGTCAAGCGCATTCTCGAGCAGCACGGCGGCTCCATCTCCGTTTCCTCCGAGCCGGGAAGAACCGTGTTCCGCTTTGAGTTGTCGGAGGCGCCGGCGCCGGAAGAAAAAAAATTGCCGCAATAGCAAACGTTCACATTCTGTTCATGCGATTTCGAAAACTCTGGTATATACTGGTCGCAGACCAGAAAGAGAGGCGGGTGAGCAAGTATGCGGGCGCAGCGGAAACAAAAAAGTGCCGCGCCGACAAACGTTCACAGTTTGTTCACGCGATATTGAAATCTCCGGGTTATACTGTTGAAAGACCGGAAAGGGAAGCCCGGGCGGTTCTGGAAAGAATTTCCCGGCTCCCACAACAAGCGGAACAAACATTCACAGTTTGTTCACGCGATATGAAAAACTACGGTGTATACTACATGCAGATCGACAGAAAGGTGGCATTCCCATGAGAAGGCATGTGAGAAAGCATTCGTTCCTCAAGCAGGTTAGCATTTTCCTGGCGCTTGCGCTTTGTATCGGCTTTGCCGGCGGCGCACTGCTGACCAGGCGGTCCGAAGCGGCCGCGGAGGAAGTAACCGGATATGATTCCATCTATTCCTCCGACAACCCCGTTCCCGAAGTCGCCGCGAACGTGCGGCCCTCGGTGGTGCAGGTAATTACCAGCGCGACCACGTGGGACCAGCGCAGCCGCGACGTCTCCACAGAGGAGATTGGCTATGGCTCCGGCACCTACATCCGCACGCTGGATAGCGGCGAAGGCGGCTATATCCTCACCAACAACCACGTCATTTCCGACGGCGACAGCTACCAGATTCAGTGGCTGGACGGCACCGTTATGGACGCTGAGCTGGTCGGCGCAGACGACGGCACCGACATCGCCATCCTCCAGTTCAACGAGGCGGCCCCCGCGGACGCCACGCCCGTACCCATGGGTGATTCCGACGCATTGCAGATCGGCGAACTGGCCATCGTCATCGGCAACCCCGGCAGCGGCGATGAAGTGCTCTTTGGCACCGTCACCGCGGGCATCATCTCCGGCCTGGAGCGCGAAGGCGTGACGGCGCAGGGCAGCTTCACCCGCCCGGTTTCCGTCATCCAGGTGGACGCGGCCATCAACACCGGTAACTCCGGCGGCGCGCTGCTCAACGCGCAGGGCGAACTGGTCGGCATCCCCACGCTGAAAATGTCGCTGGGCTACACGGCCGTGTATGAAGGTCTGGGCTTCTGCGTCCCCATCAACACCGCCAAGGACATCATCGACCAGCTGATTGAAAACGGCGAAGTCGTGCGGCCGAGGCTGGGCATCACCGTCAGCGCCTGGGACGGCCCGGAAGAGCCCATGCGCAACTATCCGCCGGCTGGCGTGCGCATTGAGAACGTCGAGGAAGGCAGCCCTGCCGATGAAGCTGGCCTGCAGGCCTACGACATCATCACCGAAATCAACGGTGAGCGCGTTTACACCAACAACGAACTGATCGCCGTTGTGGATCAGTATTCCGAAGGCGATACGGTGGAATTGACCATTTACCGCTACTACGACGAAAACGGCACGCCGCTGGCGGAGTATGAAACCTTCACCGCCACGGTAGAGTTGCAGATTATCGACTGACAACAAGTTTCTTCCCCCTTCCTATGGGCGCCCGGCAATATTGCCAGGCGCCCCTTTTTGTATATTGAAAAACGCGCCTGGAGCGGGGCCGGAAATCTGATCGCCATGCGAAAAATCGTCAAACCTCTTTCTGGCAAGGAAAGAAGCGTATTGGCAAAGGCCAACGTAAAGAGGCGGCGGCTTAACTCTGGTTCATGGCCCGGCAATTCAGGCGCATAACGCCGCCGGGATGATGCCCTTATGGGGCTTGGCCAAACCCCGGCTTGGCCGGGGCACGATTGCCCGGCATTCCCCGTCCATGGTGGAAGCGGGACTTACCACAGCGCGCAAATGCGCGTCCCCTGTGAAAAACAGGGGTTGGAAATTCAGGGGATACCGGCCCTGAAACCGCCTGCTTTCGCCACGCAGGCGAACAGCGCAAAGGCGTCCCTTCGCAGCACGGCCGCCACTCTTGTGCGGTGTAAGTGCGCAGCGACGGTCCGCCGGGGCGGTTCCTGAAGGGATATGGCCATGCACTCATGGACGTGTCCTCAAGATGCGAAAAGAGACAAACCGCCCGGCCGGAATCGCGCGAAAAATGCGAAACGGCGCGTCAAAGGGCGGCCTTTCCTTGCCTGAACGCCGCTTGTCCTGGCGCAGAGCCGCCGGTTTTGCCGGCAGCGCGATTTTCGCGGCGCAGGGCG
>CAJFUU010000090.1 GCA_904420265.1 uncultured Clostridia bacterium | reverse complement strand
TCGAGCAATCAGAGGCAATGCCTGCATAGCGTCGGCGACATAGCCAACCACCTCGACGTCGCGTGTGGAGGACAGGTATTGTGCCGTGTGCTCCAAATAGCCCAGATCAATGTCAATGAGAAACAGTCGGATCTTCTTCATGTGCGCCATTCCTTTCCTATATTAACATATGCTTCTAATGAGAAACATTAGAGTGCTCAGTGCGTGTATAATTATACCACAGACAAAAGCATAGTCAATAAGGAAAGATGAAAACAGCGTGATGATTTCTATATAAATTTTGGAATTTAAATTCTCATAGAATACATTTTTTGACAAATTGAGGCTGTCTAGTCCGGATTTCCCCCAATAAGCAGAAAGGCGATGGCTTCGGAGAGGGGCTGCATGGCATTGAGCGCTTCCACGAGCGTGTTGCGGTTGTTGCCAACCTCAACCAGTATGGCGTAAACGCCGATGTGCTGATTATAGCGGTTGGTTTTGACCAACACGTCGCGGCAAATGCCGGGCGTTTGAGCGTTGAGCGCGTCCGTCAGGGCGCAGGCGAAGGCGTAATTTTCGCTGTAATGGGGCTTGAGGTCGAAATTCTCGCCCTTGCCAATGAGCATCATCAGCTTTGCGTAGTCCACGCCGTTCGCATGCAATGTGTTTTCGCCCGTGCCCTCCACATAGGCGTCGCGATGCAAGTCGATATACAGGTCAAAGGGTTCCTCATAGGAAAGCAGCGTCTGCTCCGAGCGCGTGTAGGCGGTGGAGAGGTCGTCCAGCTCATGGTCGGTGGTATCATGAACCACCTCGCAGCCGCGAGCGCGCAGAAGTTCCGCCAATTCCGCGCCTACGCGCACGACGCTGTGCTCCTCATCGGCGGTTCTCCAGGCTTCGAGGGCGACGTAGGGGTCGTCCGCGGCCTGTTCATAGGCCTCGTGCGTATGCGTATGGTAGATCAGAACGCGCGGCGCATCGCCGACGGCGATGTCCACTTCTCCGGCAGGGTCGAGTTCCAGAGGCGCTACGGTCTGATCCGTGTGCTCGTTTTCGGGGGCGGGCGAGGCTTGTCCCTGCGGATTGGACGAAGGCTCCAATACGCTGATTTCAATGCCCTGCGAAAGCGGCGCGGCAAGGACCGCCAAAGCGGCCCTCGCCTCCTCTTCCTGCGCGCTGGTTTCGACCAGATTGCCGTCGACGGGGGTCGCGTCGCCCTCGCTCCCGGCAAAGACTTTGAATGCCAGCAGACACACTACCAGCGCCAACACCACCACCGCCGCGCCCAGCAAAAGCCGCGAACCTTTGATGACCCGAAAGCGCACCATACACATTCCTCCTCCGCATAAGCCTATTCGCGGGAAGGAGGGAATATGAGAGACGGGCGAGGCGGCAAAGGCGAGGCTTTGAAAGGGCGTCCGCGCGCCGCAAACGCGAAAAAGCTTCTGCCCGAACGCAACGACGCCGGAAGGGGAACGGGGGACTGTGCCAAAAACCACGCCGCACGGTTGTATTGGCTTCGTTGCAAATCCATAAAATGTGCCGGTTTGCGAGGTATAAGGCGCATTGAGCATGAACGGCATGCGGCGAAATCGCCCCGGAAACGGGAAACGGCGCGAGCGTCTGCGCATGCCGGCGGGCGTTGACAAGTTGTGACATTGTTGGGCAGGAAGACGGCATGACGGACATATGCGCCGCCCGCAAAGTCCTGCGCAGGAAGATGTCGGGGAATATTCCCGCCTTTGCGTTCCCTGTGCGCGAATCATATTTGAGCCATCGCGTAATTTTAGCGGCGGGTTGGACAGGAAGACGGCATGACGGACATACGCGCCGCCCGCAAAGTCCTGCGCAGGAAGAAGTCGAGGCATATTCCCGCCTTTGCGTTCCCTGTGCGCGAATCATATTTGAATCATTGCGCAATTTGGGCGGCGAACGCCCTTCAGCGGCATTGCGCGTCTGGAAAGCACAGCAGCGCCACGCGGATCGGCAAACAACGGGCAAACGCCGGGCCGCAACCGGCGATGGCGCAGCCCCCTCATCCTGACGACACTTCTTTACCTGAGGCCAACGATTGGAGCGACATGAAAACAGATAAAGCGCCTCCGGCCTTCTTTTTCACAGATATGGGTGTAAAGCCCGTGATTGCTGTTTTCGGAAAGAAACACGCTTCCGCCTTCCCAAAGAACGCCCCTGGAGCGTCCGTTCGCTGCAGCAGGGTCGAAATCTGCTTAAAATTCTGTAGAATGTGTCTGAGCGGGCCTTTCACCACTTGGCGCTCCCAATTCCCGACCGGCGCGCACGGCCCGCGAGTTCTTCACAGGACCGATAAAAAATTCCCGCAAAATTGAGAACGCCGTCCTTTCCAAACAGTCTCCATGACCCGCATGATAATTCCTGGAATGTGCGTTAGGGACTTCCTTGGGGATGTGCATTTTGCCCTGGAATCGCGAATTTTCCACAAACCGCCCCAGAGCCTCGCGGAATCGCAATTTTCCCACTTTTAAAGAACCAAAGGCATCGCGCAACGCAGTTTCATTACGCCATTCGCCATTCTATTTCGCCGGAGCATGGCGGCTACAACCGGATTGCCGCTCCGCTTGAAACCGCGGGAAAAAACGGACATGAAACATCGGATACCCAAACACAGGATTTGCGATTAAAATTCAAGAGCATTGGCGCTTTTATTCCGCCTCCAGCGGGCGCAAAAACAGCCCGGCGCGGTAGACCTCGTTTCGGGAAAAGCCGCGCGCACGGGCTTCGGCCGAGGCCTGCTCAAGCGTATCGCCGGCAAAGAGGCGCTCTGCCATTACGGCCACGGCGCTGCCCCCGGCGCTTTCGGGCGCCTGCAAAGCGGGCAATGTGGAAAGGTCCGCCACGAGGCAGTATTCGCCCTTTTCGACGTTTGGATTGGCGCGCAATTGCTCCAGAATATCCTTCGGCGCGCCGCGCAGGAGCCATTCAAATTTTTTGGAAAGGTCGGCGCATACCGTCAGCGTGCATTCCGGCCAACGCATGGCGACGCTTTCCACCAGGCTGACCACGCGGTGCGGCGATTCGTAAAACACCGCCACGGGAATGCCTGTGGCGCGCACGGCGTCGAGTTTTTCCCCGAGCGTTTTTTTCTCACGCGGCAAAAAGCCGTAAAAGGCAAATTCCCGCGCGTCAAACCCCGCCGCGGACAGCGCCGCCGTCACTGCCGACGGCCCGCACACGGGCGTGACCGGTATGCCCGCCTCCCAGGCCGCGCGCACCAACAAATGCCCGGGATCGGAGACGGCCGGCGTGCCCGCGTCGCACGTAAGGGCGACGACGAGATTTTCGGCGAGCATGCGCTCTACAAGCTGCGGGGCGCGCGTTTCCTCGTTGTGGCGGTGACAGGAGATCAGGGGCTTTTTCATCTCCATGCGGGCGAGGAGTTTCATGGTCACGCGCGTGTCTTCGGCGGCGATGATGTCGGCGCAGGCAAGCGCCTCGCGCATGCGCGGGGTAAGGTCGTTCAAGTTTCCGATAGGGGTCGCCACCACAAGCAAACGGGCCATATCAGCGCTCCTTTAAGACGTAAATCAGTTCGCTGCCCGCCACAAAACGCGCCTCGATGGCATATTTGTTCGGGCAATTTGCCTCGAAAGCCTGCGAATAGTGCCTTTCCATGCCCACGGCGCGGCCGGAAAGCGTGCGCGTGGGGAAGGACACGGCCACATGCGCGGCGGGCACGCGCTCCAGCAGGGACATTCCTTCCGCGCCCAGGAGCGGCAGCAACTTGAATGCCAGCGCCAGGTCAAACCGCTCGGACAGCAAAGAGCCTTCGCGCAAATCGACGCCCTCCGCGCGCGTGTCCAGGCCGTTTTGGGCGGCAAAACGGTTTACCAGCGCCACCGCGCCCAAATGGGCGTCCAAACCCAACGCGCTTACGCCGCGCGCAGCCGGGTAGATGGGGTTCAGGCCGCAGGCCAGGTCGAGCACCCGCGCCGGCCTGCCGCAAAGGGAGAACAACCGCGCGTACAGCGCGTCCATCTGCGCCAGCGGAAGGCGCTCGCGCGTAGAGGCATGCAGGGAAAGTATGCGCGCAAGGGCCTCGTCGCCGCCCTCCGGCCAGCATGCCAGCAGCTTTCCGGCGCGTTTGGCCTCGTCGCGGCTGAAAAAGGCCCCGGCCACACGGTGCAATTCCCGGCGCGCAGCGCGATCGGCCTCTTTGGGCTTTGCAAAGCGCGACTCCGCTTCGGTATAGGCGCGCCGAACCAGCGCCTCGCAAAGGTAATTATGCTTCTCCATCGCGCAAAAGTTCCATCAGTCGTCCGTAAAAGCGCAGGTTGTGCGCCGTCATCAGGCGCAGGGCATAGGGATCGCCCATTTTGAGCAGATGGTTGAGGTAGGCGCGCGAATGGTTGCGGCACAAAACGCAGTCGCAACCTTCGTCTACGGCGCGGCTGTCGCGGCAATAATCCGCGTCCATGGGATATAAATAGCGATAAAACGCGTGCCCGGAGCGCACGCCTTCGGGCGTGGCCATATCCGGCAAATAGACGTAAAGGCGGTTGTGGCGCGCCTCGCGCGTGGGAATGACGCAGTCGAACAGGCGATACCCCAGCGCCACGCACTGCACAATCTCCTCCGGCTTGCCCAGCCCCATGGCGTATTTGAGTTTGCCATCCGGCATGGCGTCGGCGGCCATTTTGAGAACGTCCAGGCGCAGATTGCCCGCCGTATCCATGGGCCAACCGCCAAAACCATAACCGTCGAAGCCGATCTTTTCTAGCCGCTCCCCGCATTCGGCGCGCAAATCCGGGTCGGCGCCGCCCTGGACGATTCCCAACAGAAGCGGCCGCCTTTCGCGCTTTGCGGTCAGGCGGTCAAATTCGGCGCGACAGCGCGCCCCCCAGCGCACGGTCAGCTCCACGCTGCGGCGCTGCGTGTCCGCGCCGTCGTCCGGATGCGTGCACATATCCAACGCCATCATCACGTCGGATCCAAACTGAAACTGCGCGGTGATGCACTTCTCCGGGGTATAGACCATACGCTCCCGGCGGTCAGGACGGAAGACGATTTCATTTTCGCGAATTTCGCCGTACGCGGGGTTTTCCCGGATCAGGGAATAGAGCTGGAAACCGCCCGAATCGGTGAGAATCGCGCCCTTGTAGCCGGAAAAACCGTGCAGGCCGCCCAGCCCCTTCACCAGCCGCGCGCCGGGCTTGGTCATCAGGTGATAAGTATTCATCTCCAGCCCGAAAAGCCCCGCGGCCTCTACGTCGGCAAAAGAGGCGGCGCGCACGGCGGCATAGGTGGCGTCTGGGAAAAAAGCGGGCAGCGGCATGCGCCCGGAGGAAAGTTCAAGATATTTCATGGCAGTTTCTCCACGATGCGCAGCGTCGCGCTGCGGGCACGGGGGTTTCTTTCCACTTCTTCGGCCGAAGCAACGAGCGGTTTGCGGGTGACCGGGCGGACGACCGGCTTCTTGCCGCAGACGCACACGGGTAGGTTCCTGGGACAGGTACAGGGGTCGGCAAGCGTGCGGAAGGTATTTTTGACGATGCGGTCCTCCAGCGAGTGAAAGGCGATTACGCACAGCCGCCCGCTGGGCTTGAGCAATCCCACGAGCATTTCCAGCGCCGCGCGCAGCGGTTCCAGTTCGTCGTTGACGGCAATGCGCAGGGCCTGAAATACGCGCCGCGCCGGGTGCGAGCCGTCCTTTGCGCGCACCTTTTTGGGAATGGCCGCGTCGACGGCGTTCACAAGTTGCAAGGTGGTTTCAAGCGGCCGGCGGTCCAGGATCACCCGGGCAATCTGCCGCGCCCACTTCTCCTCGCCGTAGTCGCGAAAGATGCGCGTAAGTTCGTCTTCCGTGGCGGTATTGACGATGTCCGCGGCGGTGCGGGGCTGGGCGGCGTCCATGCGCATATCCAGCGGCGCGTCGTCGTGGTAGGAAAAGCCGCGCTCGCGGCAATCGAGCTGGAACGAGGAGACGCCCAGGTCGGCGAGTATGCCGTCAAAGCGCGTATCGCCCACAAGCGACGCGGCGTCGTGGAAATTGCCGCGGATGGCGCGAAAAGAAGCCTCTGCGCCGGTTTTCTGCAAAAACGACTCCACGCGCGCGCTGGCGGCGGCAATGGCGTCCTGATCGCGGTCGATGCCAGTCACGCGCCCGCCCCGGCGCAGGATTTCCAGCGTATGCCCGCCGCCGCCCAGCGTGCAGTCGAGATATTCGCCGCCCGAAAATACGCGCAGGCCGTCCATGCACGCTTCTAGGAGCACCGGGAGGTGGTGAAATTCCATACGCTTTCCCCTTTCAAAAGCGCGCGGGCTGCGCCAACCAGGTAGAGAGACCCCGCCACCACGCACCGGCCGCCGGCCATGCGCAGCGCCTCTTCCACCGAAGAAGCCGTTTCCACCGCGCAGCCGTGCGCAGCATAGGCCGCCGCCACGCGCTCCGGTTCGGCGGCGCGCGGTTCGTCCACGCTCGTGGCAATTACGCGGGGAAAAACGGGCGCGAGGATAGCGGCGCATGCGTCAATCTGCTTGTCGCGCATCATGCCGGTAATCAGCGTCATGCCCGCGCCTGGAAAGTGTTCGGCAAGATAATCGCGCAGCGTGCGCGCGCCCTGGGGGTTGTGCGCGCCATCCAGCAGCGCTTCGCCCAGCCATTCCAGCCGTCCCGGCCATTCGGCGGCGCGCAGGCCGGCCTCGAGGTTTTTCAGAACCAGGCCCGAGGCGCGCAGGCCGTAAAGAGCCAGCGATGCGTTGAGCATCTGATGCCTTCCTGGCAGGCGGATGGAGAATTCCCCAAACGGCAGGCGGAAACGGCTGCCATAGGGGGTGATTTCGATGGGCTCGGGCGGTTCGGCGACGGTGATTTCACCCTTTTCGCGGAAGATACCGAGAATTTCCTCGCTCTGTCGCATGACCACGGCGGGCACGCCCGGCTTGATAATGCCGGCCTTTTCGCGGGCGATGGCGGCAAGCGAGTTTCCGAGTTGGGCCATATGGTCCATGCCGATGGCGGCGATCATGGAAACGGCGGGCATGAGCACGTTCGTGCAGTCCAGTCGCCCGCCCAGGCCGCATTCCACTACCGCCACCTGCACGCCCGCTTCGCGGAAATACCAGAAGGCCAGCGCTGTGCCGATTTCAAAGGTCGTGGGGGAGACGCCGTTCTTTTCCAACGCCGCGCAGGCGTCCATGATTTCGCGCGCGCCGCGTACAAGCGCCGTCTCCGGGATACACATGCCGTTTACGCGGATGCGCTCACGGTAGTTTTCCAGATAGGGGGAGGTATAAAGGCCGGTGGCGTAGCCGCTGTGCCGCAGGCACGAATCGCACATCGCCGCGGTGGAACCCTTGCCGTTGGTGCCGGCAATGTGCAGGGAAAGAAAACCCCTTTCGGGGTTTCCCAGGGCCGCGAGCAACGCGCGCGTATTTTCCAGGCCGTTTTTGTGGCCGGTATAGCGCCGGCTGTGAATCCAGCGAATGGCTTCGTTTGCGTCCATCACAGTTTCGCAGGCGCAAGGCCGACCTTTTTGTGCACCTTGCGCATCGTGCGCATGGCGATCTGCGAGGCGCGCTCGGCGCCGTCGGTCAACACGCTTTCCAGATAGGCCTTGTCCGCGATGATCTCCTCATATTTTTTCTGGATCGGCGCAAGCGTTTCAATCACCACGTCGGCCACGGCGTCTTTGAACGCGCCGTAGCCCTTGCCGGCAAAATCGGCGGCGATGCTTTCCATGCTCTGCCCGCTCAACGCCGAAAGAATGCTCATCAGGTTGGAGACGCCGGGCTTGTTCTCCGGGTCAAAGCGCACCTCGGCGTCGCAGTCGGTCACGGCGCGGCGCAGCTTTTTGCGAATGACATCGGCCGGGTCAAGGATGGCGATATAAGTGTCCTCCGGGTCGGACTTCGACATTTTCCGCGTCGGCTCCTGCAAACTCATTACGCGCGCGCCCACCTTGGGGAAATAGCCGTCCGGCACCACGAAGGTATCCGAATACAGGGCGTTGAAGCGCTCGGCAACGTTGCGCGCCAGTTCCAGATGCTGTTTCTGGTCCGAGCCGATGGGCACCAAATCCGCCTGGTAGAGCAGTATGTCCGCCGCCATCAAAACCGGGTAGGCAAACAGGCCGCAGTTGATATTGTCGGCGTGTTTTTTGGCCTTGTCTTTGAACTGGGTCATGCGCGAAAGTTCGCCCATATAGGTATAGCAGTCCAGCACCCAGGCAAGTTCCGCATGCTCATGCACGTGGGACTGAAAGAAGATAATGTTTTTCTGCGGATCAAGCCCGCTGGCCAGGAAAATAGCCATGGTGCGCAGGCAGGCTTTGCGAAGCTGCGCCGGTTCCTGGCGGATGGTGATGGCGTGCAGATCCACGATGGAATAGACGCAGTCGTACTCGTCTTCCAACAGTTTAAAGTTGCGCAAAGCACCGATATAATTGCCCAGCGTCAAATTGCCGGTGGGTTGAATGCCCGAAAAAATACGCTTTTTGCCCTCCATAAAAAGCCCTCCTGATATAAGAAAGCATACCGATCAGCTAATATCATAACACGCGGTCAAATTTTCGTCAAGGTTGGCTTGAAAAAATCGCCGGAATCTGCTAGAATTAGGATAATGGCATGATAGGGGGATTGTGGTTTGGCAATGTACAGAATCGCGCTGGATGCGATGGGGGGAGACAACGCCCCGCAGGCCATCGTTGAGGGCGCCAAGCTGGCGCTTGCGGAATTTGCAGATATCGCCGTGCAGCTCTATGGCCCGGAAGACGTGCTTCGGCCCATGACAGAGGGCGTGGAACGCCTGGAAATTGTTCACGCTCCGGATGTGATTGGCATGCACGATTCGCCCATGCTGGCCGTGCGCCAAAAGACGGAATCTTCGCTGGTAAAAGCGGTTATGGCCGTGCGCGAAGGCGCTGCG
>CAJFUU010000089.1 GCA_904420265.1 uncultured Clostridia bacterium | reverse complement strand
TATGGAAAGCGTCCTCAACGCCGGGGAAAAGTATACGAAAAACCTGTTTGGCATAGGGCTGGCGGCCGTCGGCCTGATTGACGCCGAGGAAGGGACCATACTTTGCGCGGACAACTTCCCGCATATCGTTGATATGCGCCTCAAGGCCTATTATGAAAAGAAATTCGGTTTGCCGGTGATCGTCTCCAACGATATGAACGCCTCGCTTGTTGCAGAAAAGCATTACGGTTCGGCAATTGAAGCCAGGAATTTTCTTTATGTCGGCATTGGCGGCTATAGCGTTGGCCTGGGAATGTGCATCAACGACAATGTGTACTATGGTCACAACGGCTTTGCGGGGGAACTTGGATACACGTCCATCAAATTTGACGGCACGCCTTCAAACTTTGGATGTCCGGGCCAGTTGGAATCGTATACGCGCATTGACCGCTATGTGGAAAAGGCAAATCGCGATTGGCAGGAGAAAATCCCCGGTATGCCGGACTTTCCACTGAACCGGCCCATTGCGTGGACGGATATTATTCAGGAGGCCAAGCGAGGAAACGCGTATTGCATAGATATTATTCACGAAATAGGCGATTATTTGTCGATCGCCATTGTCAATGTAATCAACCTGTTCGACCCTGAAAAAGTGGTTGTTGGCGGGCAGCTCGCCGCGGCCGGCTCAATTTTGATTGATTACGTTGCGCAGAAGACCTACAATAAATCTGTCAAAGCGCTGCTTTCTACGCAAAAAATACGCGCCCGCTATGCCAAGACGGAAATTGTGCTTTCATCTTTTGAGGACCGCATTATGGCGGCCGGTTCGGGAGCAATCGTATTTGACGCGCTGTTTCAGGGCAAATTGACGCTTTTATAGGCGGCTTTTGAGATAAGGCCGCATGGCGTTGGTGGCCCTCAGCCATGCGGCTGCAAACAATTACATTTTAAGAATAATGGTTTTTACCTGGCTCATCTCTTCAAGCGTATACCGTCCGCCCTCGCGGCCGATGCCGCTGTGCTTGTACCCGCCGAAGGGCTGATCAGAGGAGCGGAACGCGCCCGCGCCGTTGACGACGCATCCGCCCGCCTGCAATTGAGCGGCGACCGCCAGCATGGAGCGCATATCTTTGCCGATAACGCCGGCGGAGAGCCCGTAAACCGTATCATTTGCAAGGCGCACGGCTTCATCGACGGTTTCATAGGGGAGGATGGACCACACAGGGCCGAACAATTCCAAATTGTGCGCTGCGTCCACTTCTGAAGAGACTTCCAGAATTGTCGGTTCATAATAGGTGGGTCCCAAGCGCTTTCCGCCATAGACAATCTGCGCGCCCTGCTTGACGCAATGCGCCAAATTCCGCTCCAGTTCGTCTGCGGCGCGCGTCGAAATCAGCGGGCCGCAATTGACTTGCGGGTCGACAGGATTCCCCACTTTCACCGTTTTAAGATGCGCTTTCAGGCGCGCGATGAACGCGTCTTTCTGGTCGCGTTGAATCAAGAAGCGCTTTGCGGCGCAACAAACCTGCCCGCAATTGCCGATGCGCGCATTGAAGGCCTCGAGAGCGGCGCGCTCCAAATCCGCATCGGGAAGAATAACGAAGGCGTCGTTGCCGCCAAGTTCCAGGTGCACGCGCGTGAGATTTTGCGCGCAGGCTTCGGCAATCTGCTTGCCGACAGGCGTGCTTCCGGTTAAGTTGACCATGTTGACGCGGGGGTCGCTGGTCAGCCAAGCGCCAATTTTGGCGCCGCTGCCCGTCACAAGCTGCAACGCGTTTCCGGGGACGCCGCTTTCCAGAAGCAACTCAGTGACGCGAATGTCCGTTAAAGGGGTATCGGAGGCGGGCTTGACCACAACGGCATTGCCCATAAGCAGGGAGGGGATGACCTTGTGCATATAGGAATCTATGGGAAAGTTATAGGGCAGAATGCAGGCCACCACGCCCAAAGGTTCGCGGACGGTGAACATAAAGGCGCCCTCCGTATCGGGGCGATTGCCGGTGGGAAAACTTTCTCCGCCCATGGTGCGCGCCAATTCTGTATAATGTTCCGCCAGCGCCAGGCTGCCGTAGATGCAACCCTTTGCCTGGGGGATGGTTTTGCCGGTTTCCCGCAAAAGTAAATCTGCCAGATCGTCTTTTTGCGCGTTATATCGTTCAAGAAAAGCGCGTATGACCTCAATGCGGTGGTGCAGGGGAACGCCGCCCCACGCTTTTGCGCCCGACAGGGCGTTGTTGAGCACGGTATCTATATCCTCATGGGTAGCGGCGGGAACGCAATCTACAATTTCCAGCGTTGCGGGGTTATATACCTGGATGGTTTTTCGGTCCGAAGCGTCGGCGCGATGACCTCCAATGAGCATTTGCATGGTAAACCTCCTTGCTGCCGCCAGCGTCAGCGGCCCTTTCCGGCGTCTGATGAAAGGCGCTTTACGGATTCGCGCAGGATCAGACGCGGTTCCAATGTCGTTTTAATCGGCTCCTGCGAATGCGAGCCGTCGTCGGCATCTTTTTCCTCCAAACGCTGCATCAATAGCCGGCAGGCGTTTTCTGCGATGGATTTCAGGGAAATATCGACCGTTGTCAAACTGGGCCAGGTGGCTTCTGTAAAAATCATATTGTCATATCCGATGACGGAGACATCTTCCGGCACCCGATATCCGAGTTCCAGCAGGCCGCGGATAACGCCGAAAGCAATCAGATCGTAATAGCAGGCGATGGCCGTAATTTCCGACGCATGAAGCATTAGCGACTGGGCGGCCTCCACGCCGGCGTGGTAGTAATGCCCATGCGCGCTGACGATATAGCGGTCGTCGCTTTCCAGGCCGTTGTTGCGCAACGCATCGAGATAGCCGCGGCGTTGCTCCATGGAATGCGAAAGTTTTACCATGCGATCCACATAACCAATATGGCGGTGCCCCATGCGAATCAGGTAATTAACCGCCAGGTATTCGCCCTGATAGTTGTTGCAGCGAACAACGTCAAAATCGCCGTCTGAAAGTTCGCGGTCCAGCAGGATCACCGGAATTCCAACGCGCTTTGCCTCAAGCAGCGAAGGGCTTGAGAGGGAAGAGGGTATCGCCAAAATGGCGTCGACGCGCTTCATGAGCATGCTTCGCACGGCCTGTTCCTCGATTTCCCCGTCGTGATGCGAACTGAAAATCGTCAGGCTGAGGCCATTTTGGAAGAGAATCCCCTGAATGTAATCGGCGATTCGGCTCATGGTTTCATTGGCGATAGACGGAATCAACAGCCCTATCGTATTCGTCCGCTTCCTCCGGATGCTGCTTACAACCTGGTTAGGGTAGTAATTCAGGCGGGCAAGAGACGCGCGCACGCGCTGTGCGACTTCGTCGCTGACGTTTCGCGTGTTGTTCAGGACATGAGATACCGTAGCCGTGGAAACATTGGCATCGGCGGCCACATCTTTGATGGTTACCCTCATAGCAGGTTTTTGCATACTTTCCCCTTGCACATAACGTATTGGATGTCGATGTTTTCATTAAAGAGCAGCAGGTCTGCGTCTTTTCCCCGTGAAATACTGCCCAGGCGATGCTGGACGGAGAGAATCGCCGCCGGCGTCGAGCTCATCATGCGCACCGCCTGCACAAGCGGAACGCCGGCCTTATGAACCATGGTGCGCACAAGCCGGTCCGCCGTGGCAATGCTGCCGCCGAAACTGGCGCGGCCAGGCATATAAGCCACGCCGTTTTCGATTTCTACGCGCTGGCCATTTTTCAGCGAGCCGAGCGTACTTTCCGTCACGTTCGTGCCCGCCGCGCGCATGGAGTCCGTGACCAGGCAAATCTTTTCCGACCCTTTGACCTTGTAGATCAGCCGCAAAAGGGGAGGCGGCAAGTGACAGCCGTCGGCAATGATCTCCACCGTTAAGTCGTCCAACGCCAGGCCGCTCTCCGCCACGCCCAAATACATAGCGGCGTTCTTTCGCACCAGCCGGGACATGCCGTTGAAAAAGTGGGTAATCATTGTATAACCGTTTTCAACGGCGGCGACAACTTCCTCGTATACGGCGTTGGAATGACCGATCGAACCGATAATGCCGTTGTCCCGCATCCAACACCCCATCTCCAGGGCGCCGGGAAGTTCCGGCGCTACCGACCAAATGCGGATTTGCGGGTAATGCGCAAAAATGCGCCGGTACTCTTCGGGTTTCGGCGTCTTGATGTAGCGCCGGTCCTGCGCGGCATTTTGTTCGGGGGAAAAGTAGGGGCCTTCGAGATGCGCGCCCAGAATCTCGGGCATGGTTTCTCGAATTTTTGCCGCCTATTTCAGGTTGGTCAGATTTTCAAGCAATTCTTCGTCTGTGGAAGACAGCGTAGTGGGCAAAAGGGCGGTTGTCCCGTGGGCCATGTGCGTCCGGCAGGCCTCGATGTCCGCCGCCACGCTGCCGTCCAAAAAATCATGGCCACCAGCGCCGTGCGTGTGCAGTTCAATAAAGCCGGGGGACAGATACAAGCCTTTGCAGTCGATAATCTGCGAAGTCTCTGCGCCCAATGCCTCGTTTTCTCCCCGGACGGCGGCAATCTTTCCGTCTTCCACGACAACCGAGCCAGATAAAATGCGCTCGGGAAGGATGATTTTGGCATTCACAAAACAGATGCGCATGGATTGCCCTCCATTCATTTACAGGCGCAACAGGGCGGCCGACGCGTCGTCAATATACATAGCGGCATTGCGATGCAAACGCGCGCAGGAGCCCGGCACGTCGAGACTGACCGGAAAATCCAGCGTTTCATGAACAATCTGCTTCTTCGCTTCTCCGGGCACAGTGATGATCATGCGCGGTGCGCGCAAAAGCGCCGGAAAAGTCAGCGTAATGGCGCTGCTTGGAACGCTGTCGAGGGAGTCGAACCAGCCGTCATGTACCTGTTGACTGCGACACACGTCATCCAGGCAGGGATTGACCTTGACCAAATCCGGCTCAAAAAAGTCGGCAAGATACGGGTCGTTAAACGCCATGTGCCCATTTTCACCGATGCCTGCAAAGGTGATGTCCGTTGGATAGTCCATCAGCAGCTTTGCATAGCGGCGGCACTCTGCCGGAATATCTTCTGCCAAACCGTTCAGATAGAAGGCGTTTTTGAGCGGAAGGAATTTCAGGAAATTCTCGCGAATATAATTTGCAAACGACGACGGGTGCTCGATGCCCAGCCCGATATATTCGTCCATATGGAAAGCGTTGACCTTTGTCCAGTCCACATCCTCTTTGCGAAGCGCGTTGAGGACGTCCATT
>CAJFUU010000088.1 GCA_904420265.1 uncultured Clostridia bacterium | reverse complement strand
GGACGGCTGCCGCATTGGCTTTGACGCGGGCGGCAGCGACCGCAAGGTTTCGGCAGTTATCGACGGGGAAACCGTGTATTCCGAGGAAGTGGTATGGCACCCAAAACTCTCTGCCGACCCGGCCTATCAGCGGGCAGGCATCCTGGAATCCATGCGCATGGCGGCGTCGAAAATGCCCCGGGTCGACGCCATCGGCGTGAGCACCGCGGGCGTTACCATCGACAACCGCATGACCATTTCCTCGCTGTTTATTAAAGTTCCCAAGGAGTTGCACGCGCAGCATGTGCGCAATATCTATGTGGATTGCGCGCGGGAGATTGGCGCGGACATACCCCTGGCGGTGGCCAACGATGGAGATGTGACGGCCCTGGCAGGTTCCATGGACTTAAACGACGGCAGCGTGCTCGGCATCGCCATGGGAACCAGCGAGGCCGGCGGTTACGTGGACGCCGATGGGAATATCACCGGCTGGCTGAACGAGTTGGCGTTTGCGCCTATCGACCTCAACGATGAGGCGATGGAGGACGAGTGGTCGGGCGACCGCGGCTGCGGCGTAAAGTATTTTTCGCAGGACGGCGTCATCAAGCTGGCGCCCGAAGCGGGCATCGAACTGGATCCTGGCGCCACGCCGGCCGAGAAATTGAAGGCCGTGCAAGCGCTGATGGCGCAGGGCGACCCCCGTCCGCGCAAAATATACGAGACGTTGGGCGTCAACTTCGGCTATGCCATTGCCTATTACGCGATGTTCTATGACATCCGCCATGTGTTGGTCATGGGCCGCGTCACCTCCGGCAAGGGCGGCGAGGTGCTTCTGGATAAGGCGCGCGAGGTGCTGGAGGTGGAGTTCCCCGAACTGGCCGCCAAGATTTCGCTGCGCATTCCCGATGAAAACAGCCGCCGCGTGGGCCAATCCGTGGCCGCAGCCAGTCTGGCGCAGAGCCGGAAATAAGGCGCTGCATCGTTCCACGTCCCGCCGTATTATGCGGCGGGATGTTTTTATTGTATATGGCCCCTGCTTGGAGCGGGGTTTTCCGGAGAACTTATCGCCATGTATAAAAACGTCAAATCCTTTTCCAAGAAGATAAAGGAAGCGCATAGACAAAAGCCAATGCAAATAGACCAGGCGGCTGCATCGCGCATCCGGGGGAATTGGCGCATGCGCCGGAGATGCAGAGCGCGTGAGCGCTGCCGGGATCATGCCCTGATAGGGCTTTGCAAAACCGCCGGCTTGGCCAGTGGTCATCTTTCACACTGTCTTTCACACTGGAAAAGATTGACTTTATGGAAAGAATTATTCCATTCTAAACATGCGAGGCGACAAGAGGAGGGATATGCGATAAAGAGGCTGCTCGCGCTTTTATGCTTGCTCAGCTTCCTGACCCTGCCAGCATACGCTGCGCGCAGAGGCCAACCAATGCCGTTGAGATGCCGGTGCTTTCAGAGGAAGAGATGATCTATCATGCCATCGCACGCTTTTGGAGCGCTGGAAGGGAAGCGCGCCGGAGCAACAGAATAGTTTGCGCTTGGAAATACTGCGCACGCAAATTATCCGCATTCGCCTTTCTATGGGGAACGCACAGCCGGTCAAGAATTTCAACGGCATTTATGCAGCAATCAGCTTCGTACTGCCTGGCGACGTTTATGGCACGACGACGTATTATATGAACATTGGATACGGCGATTGCGTCGCCGTTTCCAGGGATGGGACGATGACGGTGCAACCATCCAGTTTGCTGGGGCGTACGTCTCCAAGACATACAACTTCGATTTTGCGGAGAACATCGACAGCGCAACAAATTGCGGCGGCCGTTACAATGCCGTCTATGTATTGCTGGATGTGTGAAGAAAAGCGCAGCCAAAAACGCAATGTTGGATGTATGAACGCAGATTTCAAACCGAAGTCTATTTTTGCGCAAGCAGAAGAGACCAAAGTCTTCGACACTTTATCAATTGCAGTGGCGAAAGATTTGAAGTGCATTTGCGCAACATCGCAAACGCGGCAATGCAAGGACAAACCGTCCTTCAAGGGTCGGGTCTGCTGCGGCGAGCGGGTATATTGAAACAAGCAATAAGGCCGACGGAATGTTTCCGTCGGCCTTGCTTGCGCGGCAAGTGAAACCGCGCGGGCGCCTGCTTAGATTTCTTTGGCGTGAGCCAGCAGATACTTCTCCGCTTCGGCATTCCACAGGCCGTTGTGGCGGTCGCAGATTTCGGCCAACTCGGCAAACATCGGTTCGGTCTTGCCCTTTTCGGCAAAGTCGGCGATGGCGGTCAGCGGCAGGTCGATCTGCGTGTAAATCAGCTTCTTGCCGCCCTTGATATTGGGCAGATTCAGCGTCGTATCGACCACGGCGTTCAAACCGCCGACATGCGTAATCATCGCCGCCGGGTTGATCTTGCCGGAGGTCATCATCTCGATGGCTTCCTTCATATCGCTGGTGTTGCCGCCGGAGGTGCCCACCAGGTGCGTATAGAGGTAATGCACGTTGTAGAAGTTGAACTCCGCCTTGAACTGCGTGTTCGTCGGGCCGGCGAAGAAGTTCAGGCAGCCGTCAAAGCCAAGAATGGCGTCGGCCTGTTCCACGACGCTCTTGACGGGCGCGAAGCAGATCACGTCGTTGTAGCCCGTGTCGCCGGTCAGGGAGCGCAGGTATTCCGTGCCGAATTCCGGCTTGGAGGTGTTGACGTAATGGAGTTCAACGCCCATGGTCTTTGCGTGCTCTACGGTGTAGATGCTCTCAGCGCGCGCCAGGCGCTCGTCGTCTATGTCGGTGACGACCAGCAGGCTGGGACGGCGGTCGCAATGCAGCGCGTAGTCGATGGCGCCAAGGCCCATCGGGCCCACAGAGGCGAGCAGCGCCATCTTGCCGCCCTCGACGATACCCATATCGTGCTCATAAGAGCCGGGCTTGGTGTGGTACATGGCATGGAACGTGCCGATAATGCAGCTCATCGGCTCCGACAGCGAGCCGTAGAAATACGTATCGGAATCATAGGTCAACAGGTTGTCGGTCAGCAGCGTCTCAATCGGTACCAGGCCGTACTGCGCGTCGCCGCCGCAATAGCGATAGGAATAGCCCGGGGCCAACTGCGAACCCTTGTAAAAGTGCGCCGGCTGAATAGCGAAGCCCTGGCCCGCCTTATACTTGTGCTGCCAGTTCTTGCCCACCGCGTCGATCACGCCGCAGAATTCATGGCCCACGATGGTGGGATGCTCCGCCACGTCGTTAGGCACGCGCTTATGCTCCGGGCCCTCGACCGCGGCCTTGTAGGTGCTCATGCAGATCGAATCGGAAATAATCTTGATTCGGACGTCGTCCGCTCCAACCTCGGGGAGCTCAATCTCGTCCAAGCGCAAATCCATCTTGCCATGGATGCGTACCGCTTTGGTCATCATCGTTGTGTTCCTCCTTTAGATAGCCATGTGTTGATAAAAAGCGCTGACGCGCGTCAAGGCTGCATCTGTTGGCCGCCGGTGACGTTGATTGCCTGGCCGGTCATATAGCTGGATTCGTCGCTGAGCAGGAAGACCATCACATTGGCAATGTCGTCATACTGGCAACCGCGGCGCATGGGCACCTGGTTGATGTATTTTTCGCGAATCTTTTCCTTGGTCGTTCCCTGATTGCGCGCGTACTGCTCGTAAAGCGAATTGACCCACAGCGGGGAATCCAACAGGTTGCCGGGACAAATGGAATTGACGCGGATGTTTTCCTGCGCAAGTTCCAGCGCCAGCGACTCCGTCAGGCCAATGCCGCCGAACTTGCTGGCCGCGTAGGCGCAATTTTTGGCGGAACCCTTTTTGCCGGATTTGGAGTTGATTTGCACGATCACTCCGCCGCCGCCCTGCTTGCGGAATTGGGCCACAGCCGCTTTGGCGGTGTTGAAGTAGCCGTTCAGATTGATGTTGACCACAAAGGAAAACTCTTCATAGGTCATGTCCTCAATGGCGTCGGAACGCACCACGCCCGCATTGGCCACCACCATGTCCAGACGGCCATATTGGTCCACGACGGTCTGTACGGCGTTTTCGCAGGAAGCATAATCGCATACGTTGAGATTGACGGCGACGCCATTTTCCAACTGCGCAGCCACGCTCTTCGCGCCCTCGAAGTTCATGTCGCCCACGACGACTTTCGC
>CAJFUU010000087.1 GCA_904420265.1 uncultured Clostridia bacterium | reverse complement strand
TGTCATACAGAAAACCTCCTGTCGCAGTTCCTATTCTACGACAGGAGGCCACTTTTTTCCTTTGTCCGTTGCTTGGGGTACTGTCCATCATTTATCAGGGTAATTTTTGCGTTTGCAGGGTTTGTCAGCGCTCTGACCCCGCTTGGAGCGGGGCAGTTTGTCGAAAAAGCAGCTTTGCTGCTTTTTTGAGATGCGTTGCCTGGTGAAACTTTTCCGGTTTCTTGCAAAATTGCCGGCCTTTTCGCCATGCGAAACGCCATTTTCGGGGCTATATCCCCGATATGACCACAGGAGCGCTGCGCGGTCTTTCTTCTCGGAAGGTTTTTGACAATCCAACCCCGCTTGAAGCGGGCGTTCCCGAGGGATTGCCGCTGTGCGCAAAACCGTCAAACCCTTTGGGGAAGAATGGGCATGGACAAGAGCCTGCGCAAAGGGGCCAGGCGGCCGCTTTCAGGGCTGTCGCATGAGCCGGCGATGCGGAGCGCGCGGACGTTGCCGGCATCATGCCCTTATAGGGCTTCGGCCGGCGATCATGATTCTGCCGGCTTGACGCGTCGTTTCAAGCGATGCTTTCCCCTTTCAAAATTCCATCGTGCGCTTTTGCCTCCGGCGCCGTCCGCGCCTCTGCCGCGCCTATTGTTTTTTCCAAAGTCCCTGTGCAGGCCGCCGCAAAACCAGGCGCGCACCGTTTTTCTTCGTGTTTTCAAAGAAGCGCCGCGTTTTCCATACAGTTTGCACATTCTTTTGTTCCCCGGCGCATTATTCGGTTAAGGTTGCATTTCGATGGCAAAATCATGAATTTATTCGGAGAGTGGAGAAACTTATTGACAAAATATACGGACATATGCTATATTTTGAGCGGAGACGTTGTGTAGATTTTCGTTCGGATCATGAACAGCGCTACGTTTGGAATGTTCTCCATATTTCCCTCTGCGCGGCAGGGGGCGCGCCGTCTGCGTTTACGCGGCGGCGTAAAAACAACCATGCGCGCCGGGCGCATGTTCCGGCAGCGCGGAAAGGCAGACGTTATGTTTAAAGTTGCGGTGGTCGGTCTGGGGTACATCGCCCAGAATCATCTCGAAGCGTACCGGTCGATGTCGGATGTAACAATCGCTGCAGTGGTCAGCCGCAGCGCCGAGAAGGGCGAGAAAGCGGCGCAGACCTACGGTTGCCGCCACTACGAGACGCTCGACGCGGCCCTGGCCGCGGAAAAACTGGATGTAGTGAGCATCTGCGTGCCCACCTACCTTCACGAGGAATACGTCATCAAGGCGGCGCGCGCCGGCTGCCACGTTCTGTGCGAAAAGCCGGTCACGTTCACGTTGGAATCTCTGGATCGCATGGTGGCCGCCTGCGAGGAAAACGGCGTGCGCTTCATGGTGGCGCAGGTGGCGCGCTGGTGGCCGGAGTTCATCACTTTCAAGGATTACATTGACCACGACAAGCTCGGTTCGCTGCACATGGTTTATGAAAAGCGCATTTGCCAGCATCCCACCTGGGCCACCTGGCACCGCGATCCGGCCAAGAGCGGCGGCGGCCTTTACGATCTGAACGTGCACGACATCGACTATCTTTACAGCCTCTTCGGCATGCCCGCGCGCCTGCGCGCCATCGGCTGGAAGAGCCCGACCGGCTGCTGGAACCATGTCTGCACCAGCCTGGAGTGGAAAAGCGGTGTCAAGGCCGTGTGCGAAACCTCTCTGGAAATGACCGGCAACTTCCCCTTCTCCATCGAACTGCGCGCCACCGGCGATAAGGGCACGCTTTCCTACGCGCTCAGCGCGGGCGTGAATATCAACGACGGCGAGCACGGCAGCAACATGAACTGGTATCCGGCCGGCGAAGAAACCGTCCAGCCCCTCGAAGTGGAACAAACCGACATGTTCGCCGGGGAAATCCGTGAATTCCTGGATGCCATTCGCGACAATCGTCCTGCCGTGGTCACCCCGCAGGATTCCCGCAATGTGCTCCAAATCGTCCTGGCGATTAAAAAGTCCCTCGAAGAGGGCGTCGTCGTCGAACTGTAACAGCGTGCCGGCCCCTGGCCGAACGCGCATTCCGGCGCGGCAGTCTGTCTGATATGGCGGCCTGCGCGCCGGTTTGCACGTCGGCCAGTCCCCCGGAAAAGGCGCGGCAGAGCCGCCCGGAAGATTGACATGGCGGCCGCGATTATGATATAATCTCTCCAGTTATTTTACTGTGTGGAGAAAATTGTGGCCCATCCGCGCCTCCGCCGCGGCCTGTATTCCGCGATTGTGCAATTGCAGCGCCCCGTGCGCTTGTAGTAAGGAGGATTTTCTATGGAACGCATTTTTGCCGTCAACACAAACACCTATCATGGCTTCACGGTGGACGACGCCCTGGAGGGCATCGCCCGCGCGGGTTTCCGCTATGTGGAAATCGCCGCCGTGCGCAACTGGACCGAGCACATCATGCCCGACATGCCCGATGCGGAAATTGAGCGCATCCAGGCCAAGGCCAAGTCTCTGGGGCTGACGTTCATCGGCATGTCCGGCCACTGCAACCTCATGGACGCCGAGCGTCTGAACGATTTCCGCGCCAACATGGCTCTGGCGCACCGCCTGGGCTGCAAATACATCGTTTCCTCTACGGGCGAGGCCCACTTCGGCAAGGATGAGAAGTTTGCCGACGACGTGCTGGCCGCCAACATCAAGGCCCTGATTCCCGATCTGGAAAAATACAACATGACGCTGGCCATCGAGACCCATGGCGAATATGGCACCGGCGAAAGCATTTACAACGTCACCAAATTGACCGGTTCCGACCGCGCGGGCGTGTGCTACGATACCGCCAACTGCGTCTTCTACGGCGGCGTGCGTCCGGAAGAAGAAGTGCTCAAGTGCCTGCCGGCGCTCAAGTACGTGCACCTCAAGGACAAGGTGGGCTACGACAACGTATGGAACTTCCCCGCCGTGGGCAAGGGCGAGTTGAAGCTGGCGGAGTTTATCAAGCTCGTGGAGGAGCACGGCTTTGACGGCCCCTACTCCATCGAAATCGAATATACCGCCGATTTCACCAACCGTCCCAAGGTTCCCGAGGACCTGAACGTGCAAAACCAGGCTGTGCAGGATTCCTACGATCACCTGCATTCCCTGGGCCTGATTTAAGACTGCAGCCGGCAAAGGCCGGTTTGCGAATAAAACAAGGGAGGAACCATTTGTCATGAAGAAAATCGTATCTCTCCTGATCGCCGTCTTGTTGGTGGTCACGGCTGGCGCGGCGTTGGCCGAAGGCAAGACCTACGGCTACATCGCTTACCAGATGTCCGACATTTGGAACGAGTATTCCGCCTACGCCTTCGAGTATGCCGCTGAGCAGAACGGCGACGAAGTCATCGTGCTGGATTCCCAGAACGACATCGCCCAGTCCATCTCCGCGATGGAATCGCTGATCCAGTCTGAAGTGGACGGCATCTCCATCTGCCCCATCTCCCCCGAGCAGGGCGCGCAGCTGGTGACCATGGCCAACGAGGCCGGCATCCCCATCACGGTTGAGAACATCGACGTGGCGGATGTTTGCGAGCCGGATTCCTACGTGGCGGCCGTGGGCTGCGTGTACGGCGATATCGGCTATGCCGCCATCGAGTGGCTGGCTCAGAACATCGAGGACGCCAAGGTCTTCTACTGCGCGGGCGCTGTGGGCGGCGGCGTGTACGAAGCCTACAAGGTGGGCGTCGATCAGGCTCTGGAAGACTACGCCGATTCCATCGAAATGGTCGGCCTGCTCAACTCCAATGCCTGGTCCACCGAGGACGGCCTGAACCTGACCACCAACTTCATCAACTCCGGCGTTGAGTTCAACTGCATCTTCGCCAACAACGACCAGATGGCGCAGGGCTGCTACCAGGCGCTGGTCGAGGCCGGCATGGAAGACATCCCGATCGTCGCCACCGGCGGTTCCCCGGACGCCTACGCCTTCCTTGAGGACGGCACCGAGGCCGCGAACATGACCGCTCCGGTATCCATCCAGGGCGTTCAGACCTACAAGAACATTTCCGAGTATGTGGAAAACGGCACCATTCCCGAGGAGAAATTCCAGAGCCTGCCGGTCATCCCGGTCACGGGCGAGGACCTCTCTGCGTGGATCGACTGGTCGGACTACGCCGGCGCTTACGAATACGTGTACGGCGAATAAGCCCTGACCAGTGAGCGATGTGCTCCGGGCAACCGGAGCGCATCGCTTTCCCCGCCGTCACAGGGAAATGAGGAACGTTATGATGCACACTGACAAAACCCCCATTATCGAAATGCGCTCCATCGTCAAGGAGTTTCCCGGCGTGCGCGCGTTGTCGGACATGACCTTTGACGTCTATCCCGGCGAGGTGCACTGCCTGGTCGGCGAAAACGGCGCGGGCAAGTCCACGCTGATGAAAATACTGGCCGGCGCCTATACGCCGACTTCCGGCTCAATTGTGGTTGACGGCAAGGCTCACGACGCCCTTACGCCGGCGCTCTCCACCGAATTGGGCATCGAAATCGTCTACCAGGAAAATGACCTGGTTCCCACCATGAACGCCGTCGAAAATATATTCGTCGGCAAGGAGATCACGAAATTCGGCGGGTTTGTGGCCTTTAAGGAAATGGAAAAGCGCGTGCGCGAGGTCATGGAGCGCTATCGCATCCACATCAATCCGCTTCAGACCATAGAACACATGTCGGTGGCCGATCAGCAGTTTGTGAAAATTCTCAAGGCGCTGATGAATCGCTCGCGCGTGCTGATTATGGACGAGCCGACCTCCATGTTCAACGTGGAGGACGCCGGCAAGGTGCTCGACCTGGTGCGCCATATCTCCAGCGAAGGCATCGCGGTGATTTACATTTCGCACTTCCTCAAGGAAGTGGTGCAGATTGCCGACCGCATTACCGTCATCCGCGATGGCGCGGTTATCCGCACCTACGACAATTCCGGCCGCGATGTGTCCATTCACGACATCACCCAGGACATGGTTGGCCGCCCGGTGGACGTGTTCTACCAGAAAGAACGCTGCGAAATCGGCGAAGTCATGTTCGAAGTGCGCGACCTGCAGCTCACCCATAACTCCCCGCGCATCAACTTTTCGGTGCGCCGGGGCGAAATTCTCGGCCTGTCCGGCATGGTCGGCTCTGGGCGCACGGAGATTGTGCGCGCCATTTCCGGGGCGGATCCCTGCCACCACATGGAAGTGCTGGTAAACGGCAAAAAGGTGACCATTCGCAATCCGCGCGATTCCATTGCCGCAGGCATCGCCCATATCACCGAGGACCGGCAGCGTTTGGGCCTGAACCTGGGCATGAGCGTTTTGGAAAACACGCTGCTGGTCAGCCTGCAATCCAAGTCCACCGGCTCAGGCGTATTTTACAACCTGCGCGCGCAGGTGCCCGGCGCGGAAAAGATCGTGCAGGAATTGCGCATCAAAACGCCCAACCTGGCGCAGGAGGTCGTCTACCTCTCCGGCGGTAACCAGCAAAAAGTCGTACTGGGCAAGTGGTTGCACGCGCAGCAGTCGGTCTACATTTTTGACGAGCCTACGCGCGGCATCGACGTAAACGCCAAGGCTGAATTCTACAAGCAGATGACCGATCTTACCAAGGCCGGAAACTGTATTATTATGATCTCTTCGGACATGCCGGAATTGATTTCCATGTCCGACCGCGTCCTCGTTATTCGCGACGGCGCCATCCGCTGCGAATTGAACGGCGACGAGATCAATGAACAGACCATTATCAAAGAAGCGCTGGGAGTGGACTAAACATGAATACAAAGTTCAAGGGAATCTTGCGGGATCAGCGGGTATTGCTGGCGCTGGTCATCGCCTTGCTGGTCATTGTGGTCACCATCATCAATCCGCGCTTTGTGCGGCTGAACAATATCATCGCCATTTTCAACCAGATTTCCGTGCTCGGCGTTTTGACGATGGCCATGGCCATGCTGCTCATTTCCGGCGGTATCGACCTGTCCATCGGCTCCATGATGGCCCTGTGCGGCATTGTCGTCGCCACAGTGCTCATGAATGGGCAGAGCATGCTGGTGGCGCTTCTGGCCGGCTTTGGCACGGGCCTGGTGTGCGGCGCCTTCAACGGCATTATCATCGCCAAATCCAAGGGCATGCCGCTGATCATCTCCCTGGGCACAAGCATGATTTTTAACGGCATTTCGCTTTTGATCGCCGGCGGCGCGTTTTTGCAGTTCCAGAACAAGCTGGACTTCCTGCGCACCATTCGCCTGTTCGACGTTGTGCCGTTGATGGTGCTGTTCATGCTGGCTGTGTGCGTCATTATGTATGTGGTGCTTAACAAAACCAAGTTTGGCCGGCGCATCGTCGCCATCGGCGGCAATGAGAAAAACGCCTACCTCTCCGGCATCAACGTGGACCTTTACAAGGTCATCACCTACGCCATTGCCGGCGTCATCGTGGCCGGAGCCAGCCTGATTCTGGGCGCGCGCCTCAACTCCATCACCGCCACTGCCGGCGACGGCTACGAAACCGACGCCCTGGTGGCCGCCGTGGTGGGCGGCGTGACGTTCGAGGGCGGCCGCGGCACGGTTTCGGGCGCTTTCCTGGGCTGCCTGTTGACCGGCATTATTTCCAACGCCATGGACATCCTCGGCGTGCATGCCTACGTCAAAACCGTCATTACAGGCGCGATCATCGTCGGCGCAGTGGTTATGAGCAATATGGACAAGCTGCGCAAAAAGGTCTAAAATGTCTCTTTCGCGCCCGCCGCACCGTTTCGGCGGGCGCTTTTTAAGCAAAAGGAGGAAAAAGCCATGAAGACAGCCGTAAGTTTTTACACCTTTGGCCAGGATGTGGACCTGCGCGAGGCCTGTGAGCAGGCCAAAGCGGCCGGATACGACGGCGTAGAGCCGGTTTTGAGCACCGCCGGTTCGCTGAACATGCACACAAGCGACAGCGAATTGCTCGCCCTGCGCCGCATGATTGAGGACATGGGCCTGGAAGTGGCCAGCGTCGGCGCCTGGAACCTGTGGGAGCACAACCTGGCCGCAGACGACCATACCGCCGCCATGGACGTGGTCAAAAAGCAAATTGACTGCGCGCAGGCGTTGGGCACGGACTGCATACTCGTCGTGCCCGGCTGGGTGGGTACAAACTTCGCCCCCGGCATCGTGCGCTACGACCGTGCCTACGCAAACGCGCAAAGCGCCCTGGGCAAGCTGGTTCCCTATGCGCAGGCTGCAGGCGTGTGCATGGGCGTGGAAAACGTATGGAACAAATTCCTGCTCTCGCCGCTGGAAATGCGCCGTTTCCTGGAGGAGATTGGCTCGGACTACGTCGGCGCTTACTTCGACGTGGGCAACATCATCTACATCGGCTATCCCGACCAGTGGATTGACATTCTCGGCGGCCTCATTCGCCGGCTGCACTTCTGCGACTGTAGGGGCGACGGCTGCGGCATGAGCATGTTTGTCGACCTGTTTGAAGGCGATGTGGACTTCGAGGCCGTCATGGCCGCCGCCAAGCGCATCGGCTACGACAAGTGGGCCACGGTGGAATTTTTGCCCAACTACCGCCGTTTCCCCTATCAGTCCATCATCAACGCCCGCCAGTCCATGCGCTGCCTGAATATCTGACGCCCCGCCGCATGCGCGAAGTTTTCGCGCCGGCAAAGCCCGCGCTTCTGTTTGGAGCGCGGGCTTTTTGTGCAACGAAAACCCCCGTTTGGAGCGGGGGAGCCAGAGAACTTAAAGCTATGCCCAGCATCAAACCCTTTTCCAACAAACGAGAGACGTGCTGAGGGAAACCTGACGCAAAGAGGACAAAGAGCTGCTTTGGCAGCATCCAGGGAAACTGGTGCATGTGTCAGCAATTCAGAACGCGTGAGCGCTGCCGGT
>CAJFUU010000086.1 GCA_904420265.1 uncultured Clostridia bacterium | reverse complement strand
GCGAAACGACCAATATACAGCTTTGCATGAGCGTATAATCGCGGGTATTGATCGCCTCCAGCATGACCGAGCCAATGCCTCGGATGGAAAAGACGGTTTCAGTGATGGTCGCGCCCGCAAGCAGCGAACCAAAGCGCATGCCCACAGAGGTGATAATGGGAATCAACGCGTTTTTCAGCGCGTCCCGGTAAATCACCGTATGCTCGCGCAGGCCCTTCGCCCGGGAGGTGCGAATGTAGTCCTGGCTGATTACGTCCAGCAGCGAAGAACGGGTTGTGCGCGCAATATAGCCCAGTTCCACAAGCCCCAGGGAAAGCACGGGCAATACGAACTGGTTCCAGGAGCCGTTGCTGTACACCGGCAGCCAGCGCAGCTTCAACGAGAAGAACAAAAGCAGCAACAGGCCCAGGAAGAATGACGGCATGGATATGAACACCAGCGTCATCACGGAGATGGCATTGTCCGCAATCTTACCCCTGCGAACAGCCGATATAATGCCCAAAATGACACCCACAAAGGAGGAAAACAGCGTCGAAAAGAGCGCCAGGCAAAACGTTACCGGAAATACGCGCCGAATGATGTCCAGATTCTGTTCGCCGGTCCTCTGACAGACGCCCAGATCCCCCTGAAGAAGCGTTTTGAAGTATCTGCCAAGCTGAACCAGTATCGGATCGTTGTAGCCCAGTTCTTCCCGCATATTTTCCACGGTTTCCACGCTGGCTTCCTTGCCCAGCATCAAACGCACGGGATCGCCTGGAATCATACGGATGATAAAAAACGTAACAATCACAATCGTAATTATCATCGGTATCAACTTCAGTATCTTCTTTAAGGCATATCTCAACATATCGGTCGCCCTTTCGAAATAAGCAGACGCAGCAAAAATGCCCGCGTGTTGTTTCTGCACGGGTGGTTGGTTTTGCCCGGGAGCCGCGCTATGCAGTTCCCGGGCTGTCGCTTTTCATCACATCCCGGCCGGAAAGTTCCCGGCGCGCGGTGATTACGCGGCAATCTGAAGATCTTTGTAGTCGATGCAGCCCATGATGTTCACGTTGCCTTCAAAGTTCAGCACGCGGGAGTTCATGGCAAAGGGCGTCTTGTCGTTCCAGATCAGCAGGCCGACCGGGTCTTCAAGGTACATGATCTCGCACAGGCGGTTGAGGAGTTTGAGACGTTCTTCTGTGTCGGTCTCCACGGCCTGCTGCGCGAACAGCTCGTCAACCTCAGCGTTGGAATAGAAGCCGTAGTTGGAATCGTTCCGCTCCGGATCGGAGGTGTACAGGCCCTGATAGCCGCCGATGTCGCAATCAGAGGGGCCCTGGCCCATGCAGAACATGTCGTAGCCGAGTTCTTCGGCAAAGGATTCCGGCGTGTGGCCGAAGATTTCCATGAACGCCGCGTTGTCGCCCACGGTGATTTCGATGTTGATGCCCACTTCCGCGCACATCTGCTTAACGATCTCCGCGCACTCGGGGTTCTTTGTATAGGTCGGAGAGGCGAACAGGCTGATGGTGATGCCGTCGGGATAGCCGGCCTCCGCCAGCAGCTGCTTGGAAAGTTCGGGGTCATAGGGGAACACGCCCAAATCCAGCGTGCCGTAATCGCGCATGGTGGCAAAGCAGTTGGGCGCTTCGCCCTGCACGTCCGCATACAGCGCGTTCACAATCGCCTCGGTGTCCACGGCATGGTTAATCGCCAGGCGGACGCGCGGGTCGTGGCACACAGACTGTTCGGAGCAGTTGTACAGGAACAGATACTGGCCGTTGGACTCGGTATAGACCACCGGGAAGCCCTCGCTCTCCAGCAGTTCAACATCGGAAGGATTCACGCCGCAGACGATGTCCACAGAGCCGGTTTCCAGCGCGATGGTGCGGGAAGAAGCGTCGGGGATGATGACGAAATTCAGATTCTGGATATAGGGCGCGCCGCCGAAGTAATCCGGGTTCGCCTCGAAGTGATAACTCTCGTTCCAGATATGCTCTTTGAGGATATAGGGGCCGGTGCCGTCGATGCTCTCGATGGACTTGCCCAGATCGTCGCCATACTCGGCGACCAGGTCGGCGTTCAGAATCAGTCCCCAGTGTCCGGCCAGCGCGGACAGCGCCAGGGCGTACGGGCCGTTGCAGACGATTTCACAGGTCAGGTCGTCAACCACGCGGACTTCCTTGATCCAGTTCATCTTGCTGGAGTGCACCAGCGGATGCTCGGGGTCCAGGTAGCGCTCATAGGTGGCCTTTACGTCTTCCGCCGTAAACTTTTTGCCGCTGACGGTGAAATAGACATTATCGCGCAGGTGGAACGTCCACACCAGGCCGTCCTCGGAAACCTCCCAGCTTTCCGCCAGGTCGGGCACAATTTCCTTGCCCTCCAGGCAAACCAGGCCGCTGTATACCAGACGCTCATAGCGCTCGTTGGAGGCCGCGATGCCGGGGTTCAGCGTTTCGGGATCCTGGTCGACCGCGACGGTCAGCGTGTCGCCATACTCGACTTCGTCGGCAAGCGCGACAGACGCCAAGCCGCAGACCATGACCAGCGCCAGGATCAGGGAAAGCACTCTCTTCATGTATATCCCTCCATAATATTTTAACTTTACCATGCGCAGCCGCAGGAAAGTTTAAGGCAGCATTTCAGGCGCGGCCGGCCTCGCGGTCGTGATACGCGCACTTCCAGCCAAAGGCGTTCTCATAGCCCTTCACGGCAAGGGTTGCGTCCAGAAGTTCCGTCGCCTTCTGCGGATCCGGCGAAATGAACATATAGTAATTCGCCGCGCCGTAAAGCTCCGTTACCGTATCCAGCGGGTCCTCGCGGCTCACGTTCTGCATGAAGGTTTCAATGGAATCAACGCCCTTGTACAGCCGCACGCGCTTTTTATAGGCCATGTCGCCGGCGCTGGAATACGCGTCGTCCGCCACCAGGTCAAGCGCCTGCTTTGCGCTCTGCGAATCGCCCGCGCGCATGAAGGACATCCACATCCAGTCCACCTCGGGCCAGACGCAGTCCACGCCGTTCTTTTTATTCATCTCCAGCGCCTTGCCGAAATAGCGCGCCGCCTCCGCGTACTGCTCCAGGTAGTACAGCGCGACGCCCAAATAGTGCCAGGACTGCCCGTCCTTGCAATCCAGCCTGAGCGAAGCATGAAAATCCGCCAGCGCCTCCGCGTACTGATCTGTGGAAAGATACTTGCGGCCGCGATGGAAGTAATATTCGCCGTTAAAGGGCGACAGGCCGATGGCCATAGAGTAGTTTTTGATGGATTCTTCAAACAGGGATTGGGAGTATTCCATGCCGAGCTGGAGCCACAGTTCCGCGTTGTCCGGCTCCGCCTTCAGCGCCGCGCGGATTTCGGCAATCTTGGATTCGTTGGGCGTCATGCCCGCTTCAATCGTGCGAAACATCATTCTGCCTCCTTGTCAAAAGCGGCCCGGAGCCTGAGCGCCTGTTTGTAGGCAAAGGCGTGATGGTAGTGCTCGTACCCAAGCACTTTGTTCAGATACTCCTCCGCCTTTTCGCGGTTGGGCTCGATGTACAGATAGTAATTTACGGCGCCGTAAAGTTCCGTAATCGCATCCAGATCGTCGTCGTAATTTACGACCTCGCTCAAAAAGGTGTCGATGTCCGTATATCCGGCGTAGAGCAATATGCGTTTTTTATAGGAAAGGTCGGATTCTTCCACGAACATATCGGGCCTTGCGTTTGCCTTGACAAAAGCCTCGGCCTCCGCAGGGCGCCCATCCGCCATATACGCCATCCATATCCAGTCAATTGCCGGGGCCTCCAGGCCCACCACGTTCCTGCGGTGGCGCTCCATGGCGCTTTTATAGCAGTCAATGGCTTCCTGATACCTGCCCAGGAAGAAGTAGGCGTTGCCCAGATAGTGCCACTTTTCGCCGTCTTCGATGTCCAGGCGAACCGCCAGCGACAGGTCTGCCAGCGCTTCCTCAAAACTGTCCAGCGACAGAGACTTGCGCCCGCGGTTCAGCCGGTAAGCCGCATCAAACGGCTGCTGCGCCAGCGCCATGGAAAAGCAGCTGTGCGCCTTTTTAAAGTCCGAATCAAAATACTCCTGGCCCAGCGCAAACCAGCTTTTGTCATCCTGGGGATTTTCCTGGACTTTCGCTTCCAGTTCCTGAATCTTCATCGTGTCCATCTTTCAAAATCCTTTCCCTACCCGTGCCAACTTTTCCCAAAAATACTTGCTGCACCCCTGCCGGCCGCCCTGCTCCACCAGGCATCGGCCATCAGGGCGCAGCCTTCCCCTTCCTGCAAAACGTTTTTGCCCATTTGCAAGAAAACTTTGTGTTTCTATCATAATACTTTCATCGGTCGAATCCATCAACAATTCACGCGTAAGTATTGTTTATAATTCGTGTTAATCGCGCTTGTTTCGCATTTTTATGCGAAACTTTTCCTGCATTTCTGGCGAATTTTGTATATATACACCTACGAAGCGTCTTTTATGCATTTCTTCCTTTAATTGTATCCTCTCGCGTCATGCAATTCCCCGCGCTTTAAAACTTCAGGTTATAAGCGCCTGAGCAGTGAATCTTTCAGGAGCGCCGCCTCCGGCAGATGCCGGAAAGGGCATTCGCCCTGCTCTATTTCTTAAACTAAACCTTGCCTGTAATGCAATTTGCGCTTATAATATATGTATCATGCTTTGGAGGGATTGGAATGGTCAAAATGTCCGACATCGCAAAGGCGGTAGGCGTGAGCATTTCTACGGTGTCCAGAGTCATGAACAACAGTTCTGCAATCAGCTCGGAAACCCGCGGCAAAATATTGGAGGCCGCCGCGCAGCTCGGATACCATCGGCGCCCAGAGCCGCTCATTCCCTCAAAGGCAAACAATGTTGCCGGAGTGATTGTGCCGGATATGATGTCCGACTATTATGCGCGTTTTTTGCATGCGGTGGTCGAAGAATTTGGCAGGAAGAACCTTTCGGCGCTGATTTCAATTTCGCATTTCAATCCGGAAGAAGCAATTCTCGCCGTAAAGCAGATGTATTGCTGCAAGGTCAAATGCCTGTTGATTATCATTGACGATTGCGAAGTGGTTTCCGAAAAGCTGCTCACCGTGGTTCGCGATACGCACTTGCCGGTGATGTTCATTACTGCGTCGTACATATCGGATATGGACTTCGACTGTCTTTATGTGGACGAAATGCGCAGCAGCGTCATGGCCGTAGAGCATCTGCTGCATCGCGGTTATACGGACCTGGCCTTCGTCGGCGAATTGTATACGGCCAACCGGCGCGACGTATTTCTCAAAACCATGCGCCGCTTCAACATGCCCGTCCGGCCGGAACTGATTCGCATTGGCGCCGAACGCGCCGAATTGGGCGGTTACCTGCGCACAAAGGAGCTGCTGTCCCTGCAAAAACTTCCCGATGCGATTTATGCAAGTTACGACCAGATGGCCGTCGGCGTTATTCACGCCATTCGCGAAGCTGGCCTGCGCATTCCGCAAGACATCGCTGTCATCGGTTCTACCGGCATGCCGTTGTCCAGTTATATTGAAGGCGGCCTGACGACCGTTACCAGCCCCCTCAATGAAATGGTTTCCATCGCCGTGCGCATACTGGTACGGCGCATCGAAATGCCCTACAGCCAACCCCAGCAGATTGCCATTAAGCCCATCCTCTCCGTGCGCGCCACCACATGATTTGCATTTATTTGCATAATTTTTTGCCCATATTTGTGCAAATATTGTTTGCGTTTGCATTGATTTTATGGTAAGATTCAGGTGTCGACAGGAATAGCCGCTTTGCAACGCTCTCCGTACAGCAATGAAAACGCAAATAATCGCGGCCATTGCGCCCTGTCCGGAGCGCACGTCCGCGATTGCAGGCCTACAAAGACAACCGACTCGTAAAGTTTTCTGTTTTAGTGTGCCGTGCAAACAAATGCAAATGGATGCATTCGTTATAACGCCATTTGCACGAACGTATATACCGTTACCACGATGCCGGCCTCCCTCCCCTGCGCGTTTGCGCCGGACGTTCCATGCCGTAAACATGCCCTGACAAATTGAGACCACCGATTCATAAACGACCTTATTCTCCGGCGCAAAGGGCCGCGCTTTGCGCAACGCTTGCCTTTATGATGAACCTTTGGCGTTTCTCCCCGCACATCACAACGCGACGATAAAAACCTGCCCAGACCGCACCTTTTGAAATGGAGTTGATCGCATGCTCAGCGCCGGCTTTGCAAGAATAGAGATCACCCCGCCGCTGGGGTGCATCATCAGCGGCTATTACGAAGAGCGCCGCGGGTTGGAAAAACTTGACCCCCTTTATGCGCATGCGGTGGCGTTTGCCGACGGCGACACCAGGGCCGTGCTTTTGTATATGGACGCCCTGGGCATCCGGCAGGAACTTCTGGACCGTATGCGCGCGCGGCTTGGCGCCTGCCTGCGGCTTCCGGCGGAAGCCATATTCGTCGGCTGCTCGCACACGCACACCGGGCCGGAAATTTGCGACGGCATGTTTGCTCCCGACGAAGCATATAACGCCCGCCTGGAAAAACTTCTTGAGCAGGCCGCGCAACTTGCACTTGACGACCTCAAACCGGCGAAGCTGCTTTTTGCCGCGGGGCGTGTGCCCGGCATTTCCTTCATCCGCCGGTTTCGGATGCGCGACGGTTCCACGCGCACCAACCCCGGCTATGGGAATCCGGACATATTGCACCCTATCGGGACAGCCGATGAAGCATTGCGCCTTGTGCGCATCGTGCGCGAAAATGCCGGCGAAATCCTGCTGGTTAATTTCCAGGTGCACCCGGATACGATCGGCGATTGCCTGAAGGGCGCGGATGCCATTTCCGCAGATTATCCAGGATTTGTCGTGCGGACGCTGGAAGGCGCGCTTCCGGGCGCGCATGCTGTATATTTGAACGGCGCCGCCGGCGATTTGAACCACATTGACGTCAACAAACCCGCGTGGGACAAGAACGGCGGCTATGAGCATACCGCGCATATGGGGCGCTCGATTGCCGCGGAGGCGTTGCGCATATATGGCAAGGCGCGTCCGCTTGCCGGCGACGGCGTGCGTTTCGCGCAGAGGCCCTTGTCTGTGCCCGCCAACAAGGGCAAACCCGAAGATATTCCTCTGGCGGAAAAGTACGTTCGGGCGCATCGCGAGGGTCGCGACGACCTGATTCCGGAAACCGGCATGGGGATAACGACGCTGGTGGCGGAAGCCGCGCGCATCCTGGCGCTCAAGGACGCCCCCGATACCTTCACGCTGAACATCTCGGCGCTGGCCGTCGGCGGGTTGTGCCTCGCAGGCATCCCCGGCGAAGCCTTCACACAGATCGGCAAGCGCATAAAGGCCGATTCCCCCTACGAAGCGCAATTGATCGTGGGCATCGCCAACGGCTATGAGGGATATTTCCCCACGCAGGAGGCTTTTGAAGAAGGCGGCTACGAGGCCCGCAGTTCCTGCTTCCGGATAGGGGTGGCGGAGAAAATCGCCGAGGCGGAAATCGCTTTGATTCGCACGATGAAGGGGGTTTAGTATGCTGGCAATCAAAAACGCCGTATTGGTGATGCGCGACCATCTTGTACCGGACGGCGCGTTGTTGGTGGAGGACGGAAAAATCGTCGCCGCCGGCGAGGCGTCCGCCATACCGGTCCCGGACGCATGCAAGACGCTGGACGCCGGCGGCCTGTTTGCAGGACCTGGGCTCATCGACATACACACGCATGCGGCCGGCGGCAAGTATTTCTATGAAGACCCCGCGCACTGCGCGCGCGAAGTGCTTATGCACGGCGTTACGGGCGTACTGCCGGCATTGTATTTCAACCTCACGCGAGATCAATACCTGGCGGCCATTCGCAAAATAGACGCCGCGCAATGCCCAAACATACTGGGATATTACATGGAAGGGCCCTATCTGAACCCAAAATTTGGTTGCGACCGCGAAAACAACCCCTGGAAGGGGCCCATCTGCCGCGACGACTATATGGAAATCGTCTCCGCGGTGAAGCATACGGCAAAGGCCTGGGCCGTCGCGCCGGAACGGGAGGGCGTTTACGCGTTTTGCGAAGACGTGGCGCGCGAAATTCCCGGCATCGCTTTTACCGTTGCGCACAGCGAAGCTTCCCCCGCGCAGATTGAGCGCCTGATTCCTCTGGGGCTGCGCATCGGCACGCACCATACCAATGCCACCGGCGATCTCCCCCGTTATCCCGAATGCCGGGGCGTATGCGTGGACGAGACGGTGAACTACCGCGACGACATCTTTGCGGAGTTGATCGTAGACCGGCGCGGCATTCATGTGGACCCCTATATGCT
>CAJFUU010000085.1 GCA_904420265.1 uncultured Clostridia bacterium | reverse complement strand
CAGCCCGTGCGCGACCTGCTGGGCGAGCGCACGCTCATCACCTCGCAAAACCACGGCTACGCGGTGGAAACCGACGGCGTGCCCGGCATTTTGCGCTTTGTCAACGCCAACGACGGCACCTGCGAGGGCGTGGACTACCCGGCCCTGAACGCCTTTTCCGTGCAATTCCACCCCGAGGCCTGCGCCGGCCCGCAGGATACGGAAACGCTGTTCGACCGCTTTATTTCCATGATGGGAGGAAACGCGCATGCCGATGCTTGAGGGAATCCGAAAAGTCATGCTGATTGGCTCCGGCCCCATCGTGATCGGCCAGGCGGCGGAGTTCGACTACGCAGGCACGCAGGCCTGCCGCGTGCTCAAGCAAGCGGGGCTGGAAGTGGTGCTGGTCAACTCCAACCCGGCCACCATCATGACCGACCGCGCCGAAGAGGGCGGCAAAACCTTCGCCGCGGACGAGGTCTATCTGGAGCCGCTGACTGCGGAAACCATCCGCCGCATCATCGAAAAGGAACGGCCGGACGGGCTGCTGGCGGGTTTTGGCGGGCAAACCGGCCTGACTATATCTTCCCAGCTCTACCACGAAGGCTTTCTGGACCGCATGGGCGTGAAGTTGCTGGGCACGCCCGTGGAGGCCATCGACCGCGCCGAGGACCGCGAACTTTTCAAGGAAGCCATGGAAAAGATCGGCCAGCCGCTGATCCCCTCGGCCACGGCCACGGAAGTTGGGCAGGCGCTTGCCATCGCCGAAAGGATCGGCTATCCGGTGATTGTGCGCCCGGCGTTCACGCTGGGCGGCGCGGGCGGCGGCGTGGCCAATAACCCGGAGGAGCTTTCCGCCGTCGCCGCCGGCGGGCTGGAGGCCAGCCCCATCCATCAGGCGCTGATTGAAAAGTATATCTACGGCTGGAAGGAAATCGAGTTCGAGGTCATGCGCGACCGCGTGGGCAACGTCATCGCCGTGTGCTCGATGGAAAATTTCGACCCCGTGGGCGTGCATACCGGCGATTCCATCGTCGTGGCTCCGGCGCTGACGCTGGCCAACCGCGAATACCAGATGCTGCGCACGGCGGCTTTAAAAATCATCACCGAGTTGGGCGTGGTCGGCGGCTGCAACTGCCAGTTTGCCTTGAACCCCGATAGCTTCGAATATGCCGTGATCGAGGTCAATCCCCGCGTATCGCGCTCCTCGGCGCTGGCTTCCAAGGCCACGGGCTATCCAATCGCCAAGGTAGCGGCCAAGCTGGCGTTGGGCTATACGCTGGACGAGATTCAAAACGACGTCACCGGCAAGACTTGCGCCTGCTTTGAGCCGGCGGTAGACTATGTGGTGGTCAAGCTGCCGCGCTGGCCGTTCGACAAGTTTTCCGGGGCCAGCCGCCGCCTGGGCACGCAGATGAAGGCCACCGGCGAGGTCATGGCCATTGCCCCCTCGTTTGAAATGGCGCTGATGAAGGCCGTGCGCGGCGCGGAAATTGGCATGGACACGTTGAACCTCCCCGCCGAGGGCGATGTGCTCGCGCGCCTGTGCGAGATGGACGACCGGCGGCTGTTTACCGTGTTCGAGGCCATCAAAAAGGGCGTGGATTTTGATACCATCTTCGCGCTTACCCGCATCGACCGCTTCTTCCTTGCCAAACTTAAGCATCTGGCGGATTTTGAAAAGAATCCCTCGTATGCCGAAGGCAAGCGCCTGGGGTATACGGACAAGGCCCTCAAACGCCTGGGCGTGGAAGTCCCCGGAGCGTATCGCTATTCCTACAAACTGGTGGATACCTGCGCCGCCGAGTTCGACGCGGAAACGCCCTATTTCTACGCCGCCACGGATGCGGCCTGCGACTCCCGGCGCTTCAGGCGCTCGGGAAAGCCCGTGGTGATCGTGCTGGGCAGCGGGCCGATTCGCATTGGGCAGGGCATTGAGTTTGACTATTCCTCCGTGCATTGTGTGCGCACGCTTCGGCGCATGGGCTACGAAGTGGTCATCATCAACAACAACCCTGAAACCGTCTCTACCGACTACGACACCGCCGACCGGCTTTACTTTGAGCCTCTTACCGAAGAGGACGTTTTGAGCGTCGTCGCCTGTGAAAACCCGGTGGGCGTCGTGGTGGCCTTTGGCGGACAGACGGCGGTAAAACTTGCCAAGTGCCTGGACGGCCACGGCGTGCGCATCCTGGGCACCTCCGCCGAGGGCATCGACCTGGCCGAGGACCTCGAGCGCTTCGACGAAATGCTCGGCCGGCT
>CAJFUU010000084.1 GCA_904420265.1 uncultured Clostridia bacterium | reverse complement strand
TCGCCGCTCTTGGGGTTGACGCCCTCGAGCGCGGAGCCCGCCGGGGAGGGCATGAGGTCGATGAGGTTGTCCAGCAGCTTGGCAAGGCCCACGCGCGTCAGCGACGAGCAGCATACCACCGGCACCACCGTGCCGTCCTTGATGCCCTGGCGCAGGCCGTGCATGATCTCGTCGGGCGTCAGCTCGCCTTCCTCGAAGTACTTCTCCATCAGTTCGTCCTCGGCGCCGGCCGCGGCTTCCATGATGGCTTCGCGAGCGCTTTCGACATCGCTGGCCATGCTGGCGGGAATCTCGATTTCCTTGAGGGTCTTGCCCTCGCCGGTGTAGGCCTTGTTTTCCAGCACGCACACAACGCCGGTGAATTTGCCGCCCTCCATGATGGGCACCTCGATGGGCGCGATGTGGCTGCCATACTTGTCGGTGATGGTGGAAAGCGCGCGGCTGAAGTTGGCGTTTTCGCGGTCCATCTGGTTAATGACGATCATGCGGGAGGTATGGGTCTTGTCGCACATTGCCCACGCCTTCTCCGCGCCCACGTTCAGGCCGGAAACTGCGCCCACAGTGATAATTGCGCCCTCTGCCACGGCCATCGGGCCGACCATTTCGCCCGCGAAGTCGAAGTAGCCGGGCACGTCGATCAGGTTCACCTTGACGTCCTTCCACTCCAGGGGAGCGACGGCGGCGCTGATCGAAATTTGACGGCGCTTCTCTTCCGGCTCGCTGTCGGTGACGGTGGTGCCGTCCTCAACGCGACCCTGGCGGTCGATGGTGCCGGTGGTATACAGCAGGGCCTCGACCAGCGTGGTCTTGCCCTCGCTGCCGTGACCGACAACGGCAATATTGCGGATGTTTTTGGCCTGATAGTCCTTCATGTACGAACTCCCCCTGTTGATAGGTTATAGATGCCTGCGTGCGCGCAAAACGAGCGCCCCACGCGGGAGCGGTCTATTCGGATTGAAATATGCCCGAAACACCCGGGGAAAGCGCCGCGTTCTCCCGTCCGCCGGATAACCGATATTGATTGTCCGCGCGGGAACGACGGAAACGGACTGACTTTTTCCGCGGGTTTCAGGCCACTTCAGCGCCTGACAAGCCATTATGTATGTATTTTAACAGAAAACCCCCGATTTGAAAAGACCTTTTTCAGAAGGAATTTCGTCTTTTGCGGGGAATATTGCATAAAACAACGAATTTGGAAGGATTGCACAATGCGTTTGCGAGGCTTTTTGGCGGCGCTGGCGGCAGTTTTGCTGCTGTTTGCGCCCGCATCGGCGCACACCCGTGAGGAAGTGCGCGCGCAATATGCAAAAATCAGCGACTGGTCGGCGGGGAACCTGTACCTTTCCGAGCCCTCTGTAAGCGCGCCCTACGCCGCGGGCGAGGTGCGGCCGGAAGCGCTTTCAGACGCGCTGGACTATCTGAATTTCCTGCGCTGGCTGGCGGGACTGGAGGAAGTGGAACTGGATTCCGCCCTCACCGGCATCGCCCAATATGGCGCGGTGCTTACGGCGGCAAACGGCTTTGTCAGCCACGAGCCGCCCGCCCCGGCGGACATGGACGCCGCTTTTTACGACAAGGCGCTTTACGCGGCGGGAACCTGCAACATCGTCAGCCTCAACTGGACAAGCGAAGACGTGCTCCGGCAGGGCCTGGCCTATTTTGCCCGCGACGACGGCGAACAGAACCTTTCTACCCTTGGCCACCGGCGCTGGCTTTTCAACCCCGTCATGGGTTATACGGGATTTGGCCTTGCCGGCGATGCAAACGGCGCGAGCTATATTACCATGTATGCGCACGATTTGCAGGGAGAGCCGGGCGCGTGGGAATACGTGGCCTGGCCGTCGGCGGGTGCGTTCCCGGCGGAGTTGATGAGCGCGGAACTGGCCTGGTCGATCGTGCTCAACCCGGAAATCTACGATACGGACGGCGCATGGGCGCGCCTGACCAACCTGGAAACCGGCGCGGTCTACAACTTTCCCGGCGATGGCGGCTATTTTGCCGTCGACAGCGGCGGCTACGGCGCAGGGCCGTGCCTGATTTTCCGACCCGAAGTCGAGGAAGATTACGAGCAGAACCAGCGCTGGCTGGTCGAGGCCGGAACCGGCGCGGGCGCGGCGATTTCCTATGTCGTGGAAATGATCTCCCTTTATCCGGTGGAACCCGCCTCCGTGGAGATTTCCCCGCGCCAGACGCAGATGCGGGTTGGAGAAACGCTGGCGCTTACAGCGGCGGTGGTGCCGGATTGGGCGGACGATTTGAGCGTTGCCTGGTCGAGCAGCGATGAAAGCGTAGCTACGGTGGAGAACGGCGTTGTCACGGCGGTGGGCGCGGGAAGCTGCGAAATTCGCGCCACAGCGGTCAACGGCAAAGCGGATGCTTGCGCGTTGACGGTTTTGGGGTAGGGCCTGCGGCCGAGGAAACAGAACTTATGCCGGGGATGGATAAAAGGCGGTTTCATATATTATCGCCAGGGACCTGAAGGGGTTTATCGCAAACAAAGGCAGGCCGCCCCAACGGGCGGAACGCCAGCGCGCAAACGCAGGATGCCCATGCGGAATTTCCGGAAAACGCCGGCGCCGCTATTTGGAATGGGAGACCTATCCGCCAAGCCGTAACCCGGCTTTCATCCTCGCCATGGACGGCGGCCATATTGGCCATGGTCGGGAAGAACGCCTGCGCAGAAAGCCAGGCTTGCGCCGGATTCCCAGTGAAACCGGTAAAACGCTGTGCAAAGCGGACGGCGGGAAAATGTGGATATACCGCGGAGCGTTGCCCGGCAGCGTGCGCAAGCCGGTTGGATAGACAAATCCCGTTTCTCCCGCGCTGTTGGCGCAAGTGCGCGCCCGTTTGGAGCGCTCCCGGGGAAAGGGGAATTGAGGCTGCCGGGAAGCGGGAGCGCCAATGGAATTGTGAAGGCGCTCTGCGAAAAACTTTGCGCGCAAGCGCGCGCCCGTTTTGGAGGAACAATTCGCGTTTATAAGGAGGTTGGGGCATGAATCCGGTCTTTTGGATAGTGGTTGGCGCGGTAATGGTTTGCGCCGGAATTGTCATGTACTTTATGACGAAGAACAAATAGCGGCAGGATGCGCGCCTTACAAGGGCATGGAAGCGGATATTTCGTCCCGGCATGTTGGCAGGGGAAAGCGCAGCGGATACGCCGGCGGAAGCATGCCCTGCCAGGACGAAAAGCGCTTTTGCGCGTGTTCTTTCGCAGTTGCAATATGCGAAGAGGCGCACGCCTCTTTGACGGCGCTTCTGTCTTTGCGCGCGTATGTCTCCTGCGCGAAATGCGTCCGGAAACGGTTTGCAACAAGCAGGACGCGCAAACCACGCATTTTTGAATGTAGATGGATAAAGTGCGCCGCCTGTAAGCGGCGTCAGGTCGCCCCCTCTCAAGAGAGCGCAGGCGAAGGCCTTTTTGTGCTTTCATCGTCCCCGGCGGCAGGTTAAACCCCCTTTCAGGGTTTCAAGGCGGCGAAAGCCGGCCGATTTTGACGGTTTGGAAAAGCGGCAAAATCGCCTCGTGTACATCGCGGATGGGGCGATTTTTGCGTTGGGAAATCTGGTTTCCCTGAGCAAAAACCCTTTCCTTGCAATTTTCTCTTGTGCCGCAAAGCGGCGCGCGTAAAAATTGGAGTGGGCGGCCGGAGGCGAAAAATCCTGCGGACTCTGCGGCTTCGCCAAAGGCGAAACTGCCACGGCCCAAATTGAAAATTTGAGATGCGGCGCCCGGCAGAGGAGATACTGCCCCGTCCGCCGCCTGTAGACAGCGGGCAATCGAGAGGCCGCCCTGGGAAGCAGGCCGAAATTCGCATAAAGCGGAAGGAAAACTGCGCCACAGCAGCGGCGGATTTGGCCATGGCGATTGACACAAGCCGGCATATGGGAAATTTTTGAAGGGCACGAAACGCCGCGGGCGAACGCGCCCTGGTTTTTATTCTTTTCTACCGCCGCGCAATTCCTTTTCGGCAATTTCCCGATAGACGCGCAGGGCCGTGGGGAAGGGCAGCGCCGCAAGGCCATCTGCGTCTACGGTGCGCATGCCTTCGGGCGGCGCGTCTACTTCCGCGCGCAGGCCGCGCATGTTCCAAATCAAATGCGTAAACACATGCCTTGCCCGGGGCAATTCGCCCGTTATGCGCGCGCCGGGCAGCAGGTCCGCCAGCATTCCCTCGGAAAAGTTCGGAAACTCCCACAAACCGGCCAACAGGCCCCTGGACGGCCGCCGGCGCACCAGCACGCGCCCGTCCAGGAAGGCCAGCGCCACCGTCAGCTCCACCGCGCGCTTGGCAACCGGCGGCGGCAAGCGGGGATAACTCTCTGCGTCACCTTCGGCAAAGGCGGCGCAAAAGGCGGAAACCGGACAGCGGTCGCAGTGCGGCGCGCGTGGCGTGCAGATGCCGCTGCCCAAATCCATCAGCGCCTGGTTGTAATCGCCGGGGCGCGCGTGGTCGATGAGCGCCAGCGCCTGTGCGCGCAGCCTTTGCGGGGTATCCATCGGCTCGTCAAAGGCCAACAGGCGCGCAAGAACCCGCGCCTGGTTGCCGTCCAGCGCCGGCGAGGGCTCGCCAAAGGCGATGGAAGCCACCGCCGCGGCCGTGTACGCGCCAACGCCCGGCAGGCGCATAAGTTCCCGGGCGCTGGTGGGGAACGCTCCGCCTCCCTGCGCAATTTGTATTGCCGCCTTGCGCAAATTGCGGGCGCGGGAATAGTAGCCCATGCCCTCCCAGGCCTTGAGCACTTCCTCTTCGCCGGAGGCGGCGAGCGCCTCCACGGTGGGAAAGCGCTCGAGGAACGCTTCGTACCGCGGCGCGACGGCCTCGGCGCGGGTTTGCTGGAGCATAATCTCCGAAAGCCAGATGCGATAAGGGTCGCGCGTGCCGCGCCAAGGCAAGGCGCGCTTTTCGCGGTCGTACCAGTTAAGCAGCGCCTGGGAAAAGGCAGATGCGTCCATGGAAGCCCTCCCTTGGAATGCGTTACGCGGGACGATAGAGATAGATTGGCATTGAGCAGGCCGTGCGCCGGATTATCCGCAGAGAAAATTTGCGCGGGCAAACGGCACGGCCCAGCGTGATTCTGAAGCGAAAGCCGCCTGCGACAGCGGTGCCGCATTATGTCGCGACGATATTGCGCCAGGGGAATTGCCAATCCGTTCGCGGAAACTTTCTGGCCTTGCATACAAGCGGCGCCGAACGGCTTGCCCTGAGCTAGGAATATAAAACATCCCACAGGCACCGGAGCGCTGCGCCTTGCGCATGGCCTTGGATATACGCCGTCGGCTGCGCTTCAAGGCCGTGAATCCGTCTGCGCGGGGGATTGCTGGTTGGGCGATGCTGCAAAGGCCTATTTCCCAACGACACGTGAACCCACCTGTAAACGGGGTTGGCGGCCTGCTGATGAGGCGAGCGTTCTCTTGCGTCCGCATGTGCAAAACCGAACGCGGGGATACGGTGAATGTGTCTGCACACGAGCCCGGATACGCGCTGTGCGTCGGCGCTTCAAGGGCGTGAACCGGCCTGAGAGCAGGAGGAATGTCGCAAAGAGCGCGCCGGTTTCCTACGACACGTGAAACCCGCTTGCATGCGGAGCATGCCAGACTGGCGGTGTGGCAGGCGCGCCTTTGTACGCGCGCTCACAGGATCGAGTGCGGCAAAACTGAACGCTTCCCGGGAAGATTCTCCACGTCCGGCCTTTTGAACCTCAGAGCCCTCGCCTGCCGGCGTGCGTCTGCGACGTTGACATTTTTCTTCCGCATGGCATTCCGTTCCCGTCTGCGCGACGACCCGGCAGCCGCTTTTCCCTCCCATTCGCAAAGCCATGGCATTTTCATCATGCCCGCGGATGGAGCGCCGAAAGGAAGTTGGAGCATCCTGGCCGGCGCGGCGGGCACGCTTGACGCGCATCCGCCCCATTCGCACTTTTTGAAACGGCAAAACGCGCCTGCCGCCATCCGGTTACCAAAATGTGCGCAGCGCACAAAAAAGTGCGTACTTTACAGCGCGGCGCATGGCGCATATAATGGAAACGCCAAACGAAGGGACGGCGCGAATGCGTTGCAAGCGGCGAATCCTGCGCGCAAAATTCGCTTGCGCCTTTTCGCTGGAAACCGGACTGCTTGATAACGGCGTTGCGTTCCAACGAGCCCTTGTCCCGATATAACGGCCAGCAAAGGGCGCGCCTTGTTGAGCGTCCTGCGCAACGAAGGAACGTTATGCATCGCACGGATGAAGGCCTGCCGGCACAGGAAACCCGCAAATGCGCGCGGTTGCCATGGTTCCCGCTGTGGTTTGCTCGGCTCGGGGCGCGCTTGGCGCAAGAAAGCGGAGATACGCCGTGCCCGTCAGGGAACTTCCGGCGGCCGTTCACGTCAACCGGCATCCTCCCGGCGAAAGAAACGTCCCGCCCGCAGCGGCGGACGGGACGCGTAAGTTGCGCGGAATCAGTTGGCGGATACCGTCGCACCGGCGTTGCCCAACGCCATGGCGTCCTGTATATCCTGCCAGACGATTTGCAGGTTGTTCTGAACCTCGGTGCTCATGCCCTCGGGCGCTTCGTCGAGCCACTCTCCCACCGCGAGCACGCGGTATTCGTAGCCGTCGTTCTCTTCGTTTTCGTAGCGCCACACATAGGTGGGGATGTAGACCGGGTTGGTGATTTCAAATTCGCCGGCGGAGGTTTCCTGGATGGTGAACTCGAAAATCACGCCGCTGGAGTAGTAGCGATCTGTGATGTTGGACAGGAAGTTGCCCGTAGCGCACAGGCACAGCGTGCGGTGTGCGCTGCCATCCTCCAGCTGGCTTTCCAACCAGTAGGCGGCGATGGTGGTGTGCGGGTGATAGCCAATGATGACGTCCACGCCGGCGGAACTCATGGTCATGGCAAGTTGCTGGTCCGCAGCGCTGAGCGTGCGTTGGCCGACTTCGCCCCAGGTGATGTAGGCGACCACCACGTCCGCGCCGGCCTCGCGGGCGGCGGTTACGTCGCTGTAGACGTTGCGGTTGCTGGTGGTGGCGACGCCATAAGTGGCGGCTTCCGTACGAGACTCTTCCAGGCGTCCGCTCAGCGTCGTGGTATAGTTGAGGAAGCCGACGTTGATGCCGTTGATTTCGACGATTTTGGGCGTGTCGAAAGCCTCCTGGGAGGAGTAGGCGCCAATGTAGTCCATTTCAGCCGTTTCGCAGTTCTGGATGGTCTGCTGCAGGCCCTCGAAGTACATATCCAGCGAGTGGGCGTTGGCCAGCGTGAGCATGTCTACGCCCGCATCCTTCATCGCCAGCATGATTTGCGGCGGGGTATTGAAGGGGTCGGCGCCGGAATAAGCACTGTCGGCGCGGTTGTCCATCGGGCCTTCAACGTCGCCGACGGTATAGTCGGCATTGCCCACCACGTCCTTGATGTATTCAAACATGGGCGTGAAGTCGTAGCTGGTTTCGGTGCGCGCGGAGTCGATCAACTCCTGTTGCACAACGATTTCGCCCAGAGAACGAATTGTGGCCGAGCGCAGAGACGGTGTCGGCGACGGCGTGGGCGATGGCGACGGCGACGGCGTGGGCGTGACGGTGGGGCTCGGCGTGGGCGTAATTTCCACGACCACCGGCGAGGGTTCCGGCACGGTGGCGTCCTGCCCGCCCACCTGCTGGAAAATAATCAGCGCGCCGACAACCAGCAGCGCCACCAGCAGCACGGCGATGATGATGATTCCCAGCGGACGCACGACATAACTGCCGATGCGCAGGCCGCTCTTTTTCTTCTTTGCCATAGCGTTTCCCTCCGAATCCCGACCGTTTGTACAGACATTCAGTTCATCAACCATTATACCACACATAAAAAGGGATAGGCAATGGGGTGAATCGACATTCTTTGAGAACTTTTTGTGGGGAATTTCGGCGGCGGGCGCGGAAATGTACGCAAAAAAGACAATTCCGGGACGATGGGCAGAGATATTGTTCAATTTTAGGGCCGGTTTTTTCGTTTTATTCGATTGACGAATGAGCACTTTTGGTGTATGCTAATAGAGGATAATGTTACAGAAGTATGACAATGTAAATCGTGCTTATCCACAGGCGAGGTGCAGGGTATGGCAACATATAAAATCGGAAAACTGAAGTTCAACGTCTCCAAGGCGGGTTTTGCCTTCCGCTGGGGAGACGGAAAAATCCAGCGTTTTCCGTTTGGTCTGAAAGCCGACGAGGACGCCGATGTGGCCGAGGGCCTCGATTCCTATGGCGCGGAGGAGTATTATGACGACGCGCAGGCGGATTACGGCTATGACGACGGCCAGGGCGAGGACGGCTACAACTATGATGATGCCGCCGGCGGCGACGCCTATGGGGACGACTATGGTTACGACGACGGGCATTATGACGACGAATACGGCCAGGACGGCGATTACGCCGACGACGGTTATGACGGCTACGCGCAGGACGATCATTATGCCGACGACGGTTACGGCCAGGACGACGGCTATGGCGACTATGCGCAGGATGAGGAATATGACGACGGCGCATACGCGCAGGACGACGGCGCAGAGGACTATGAAGACTATTATGATGAAGACGGCGAGTATGTCGGGGAAGAGGAACCGGCGTCCTCGTTTATGCAGTACATTGATGAAAACGACTGGGTAACCTATGTTTTGCTGGTGCTGTTCCCGCCGCTGGGCATTTACCTGCTGTGGCGGCGCGGGCGCTTTGATATGCCGATGCGCGCGGGCATCAGCGGCGCTTCGGCGTTGTGGTTTGTGCTCATCATTTACGCCATTGTGCAGTTGGTTTCCAGTGGCATGAACGACCCCAACCAACCCGCGGGCGGGCCGACGGTCAGTTTGCTTTCGCCCACGCCGACCGTTACCGTGGAGGCCTCGGTGCTGCCTTCTGCCAGCGCCACCGTGCAGCCTTCCGCATCGGGGCTGCCGGGTTTGGATACGTCGCCCAGCGCTACGCCGATTGCATCGGTGTCGCCCACTACCGGCACGGAAACCGGCGAATACGTATATGCCGGAACCACGGGCCTTTACTACCACAGCAATCCGGAATGCAGCAATATCAATGGCAGCGCTTCCTATGTCAGCCTGGAAGTGGCGCAGCGCCGCGGCCTGAGCGCCTGCCCGATATGTTATAACCAGACCACTTATTACATGACCGACGGCGGACAGTGGTATCATACCAACAGAACCTGCGACGGCGGTACCGGCGAGCCTATGGTGGGCGCTTACGAGGTAACGCTGCAACAGGCGCAGAACGCCGGCAAGACGGCCTGCCCGGTGTGCGCCGGCGGCACGCAGCAAAGCAACAACGGAACCGTTTCGAATTACATTACGGGCGACCGCCTGCTGTCCTTTGTGCGTTCGCTCAGCTCGGATGGCAGCGGCCTGATGGTCTATGCCCGCCCGGACGGCCAATACTTCCACATTTACAGCGATTGCAGCGGCATGACGGGGGCGTCCTACGTCAGCATGCTTACGGCGCTGCAGTACGGTATCGAGCCTTGCCCGACCTGCTGCTCTGCCGCCCGCGCCATCGTTTACTGCACGGAAAACGGCACCTGGTTCCACAGCATATACAATTGCGATGGCGGCACCGGCTCGGCCATGCGCAACGCCACCGGCATTCCGCTGGCCGGCGCGCTGGTGATGGGCAAGACGGCCTGTCCGGTCTGCATGAGCGGCTTTGTGCTGCCCGATACCAGCGGCGGCGCCGGTTCCGGGACGGAGGCCGGCTCTGGAAGCGAAGAGGACGGCACTGTGTATGTCTATGCCACAGAGAGCGGCAGGTACTATCACACCGACAGCACCTGCGACGGCGGCACCGGTTCGGCCATGCGCAACGCGCAGCGCGTGACCCTGATGAGCATGCTGCAAATCGGCCGCGAGGCCTGCCCGGTGTGTTGCTCTTCGGCCAACCGCACCGTGTATGCCACCAGCGGCGGTACGTATTACCATTCCTATGCCACCTGTTCGGGCATGTCCGGCGCGACGGCGGGCACGCTGGCCCAGGCGCTGGCGCTTGGCTATCAGCGCTGTCCGTATTGCTGGTCGTCTGATGGCGGTAGCGGCGAAAGCGGTGGGAACGAAGGCAGCGACGAGATTGTAAGTGTTTCCGGCGTTACGGTTTACTGCACGGAAAACGGCCAGTGGTACCATACCGACCGGTACTGCCAGGGCATGCGCAATGCCAGTGCCGTCAGCCTTGAACAGGCGGTGGCCATGGGCAAGACGGCCTGTGAAACCTGCTGCGCCATCGCCAACCGCACCGTTTATGCCATTGGCAACGGGGGACAGTATTATCACTACAGCAATACGTGTACGGTTGAGAACATGGCTTACGCCTCCTCCGGCACGCTGGCCCAGGCGTTGATGGCGGGCTATGCGCCTTGCCCGAGCTGTGTAAGCGGCAGCGGAAACGAAGGCGGCTCGACCACGCCGGTTGCGAACTATACGCCCGGCACTTCGGGTATCCGCGTCTATGCCACGCCCAGCGGCGCTTATTACCATCTCTCGAGCAGTTGCGCTGGCTCCGGCGCCAGCTATATCACGCTGGAAACCGCCCTCAACTACGGCAAGCGCGCCTGCCCGACCTGCGCGGCCGCTACGGCGGAGCGCACCGTGTGGGCGACGGCCACATCCTCGGAATTCCACATTTACCGCAGCCATGCGCCCGAGGACGCTGTGCAGGGCTACCTGTCTGTGGCGCTCGCGATGGGCAAGCAATACTGTCAGGTCTGCCTTTCCGCCTACAACAACGACGGTCAGGTGCCGGAGGATTCAGGCACCTTCCAGGAGGGCACGTCCGGCATCGGCGTTTACGCCAGCCTGACCGACGAATACTTCCACCTCGACAGCTCGCATGCGGGTTCGGGCGCGTATTATGTTCCCTTGGAACGGGCGCTTAACTACGGCAAGTCGCCTTGCCCGACCTGCGCCAGCGTCGCCGCCACCGTGGTTTACGGCACCAGCAGCGACCCGTATTATCATACCAACCAGGCGCACGCCGGTTCGGGTGCGGTTGGCAGCTATCTCGCCTTTGCGCGCGCCTGGGGCAAGACGGCCTGTCCGGTCTGTGCCGGCGGCACTGGCGGCGGAGGCACGGGCACTGGCGGCGGCGGAACGGGTACCGGCGGCAGCGGCGGCGACCCCTCTACCGTAACGGCGGTCTACATCGACCTGAAAGGCAATTCCAACGGCAACATTTTCCACAGCAACTCGGTTTGCTCGGGCGCGGGGATGACCAACGGCTCCCTGGTCGCCGTGGAGTTTGTGCAGGCACAGGGATTCTCGCCCTGTCCGTACTGCTGGTAGCGAGCAAACGCGCGCCTCTCGCGACTTTGTCGCGGGAGGCTTTCCGTATGGTTGGAAATTGCCTGTGGCCAGCGCGATTCCCGCTTTAAAAAGGGAACGCAGGAGCGTATTTTCGTCCCGGCAGGAATCGGCTTTGGCCTTCTTTTGCCAAATTGCGCCGGCACAAGGAGCGATTCCATATCTTTAAAACGTCCATGGTATGCAATGGACGGATCGCGCGCGAAAGCCGCGATACGGCGCTGGTTTTGTGCGGACAGCAGATGATTTGCCCTGCGGCGGAGGGCAACACGCTCAGAAAAATCATTCGCATCGACGAGGAAAAGTGCAACGGCTGCGGCGCATGCGCGCGCCTGCCATGAAGGTGCCGTTGCCATGGTTGGCGGCAAGGCCAGACTCATGCGCGAGGACTGTTGCGACGGCCCGGGCGACTGTCTGCCCGCCTGTCCCACAGGCGCCATTTCCTTCGAGGTGCGTGGGGCGCCAGCCTACGACGCCGCCAATACGGCTGCCCCGGTTCAAAAGCCGCCGTTTTCCGCCGCGTGACGGAGGACGCCGCCGCGCGCGTTCCCGGTCAGCTTTCCCAGTGGCCAGCGCAGATTCAACCCGAGCCTGTAAACGCCCCTTGGCTCGACGGCACGGATTTGCCCGCCGCCGGCTGCGCCGCATTTGCCTACGGCAATTTTCATGCGGACTTCATGCGCGGCCATGCCACCGTAATCGGCTGCCCGAAGCTGGATGGTGTGGACTGCGCCGGGAAACTTTCGCGGATGCTCTCTGGCAACGACGTGTACTCCATCACTGTGGCGGGCCTGGAAGCGCCTTGCTGTGGCGGCCTGGAAAGCGCCGTCCGGCGGGCGATTGCACAAAGCAATTCATGAATGTGGCTGCCATTTCTACAATCGGCGAGGTTTTGGAAGAGGGGCGTTGACACGCCGGTGGCGCAGAGATATAATATAGGGGAAGCGTGCCTCCAAGCGCGCATGCTTCTTTGGGAGCCTGAGCGCATACCCGGCGCGTTGACAGGCGAAGCCGGCCCTGAGCCATGGCGCGGCATGTTGCTGGGCAAGAGGGCACGCTGCGGGTTGCCGTTCGCGTCTGGAACCTTTGCGTGGAACGAAGGGCGCTGCCGCGGAGCGTATTGGCGGCGGAAACAGCGCCGCTGCCATGTTGGGAACGCGGCCATGGGAGGCGATGTTGTTTTCCTCGGTGGCGGTTGTGCGCCAGAGCGCGGGGAAAGTAGAAAAGCGCTTTCGCCTTGCCGTCCGGTGCGAAAGGGAAAGATTTTCCAACGGTGAATCGCGGAGGCGTTTTCAGGCAGCGGAGAAAGCGGGCGCGCGTTTTGCGTCCGGCTTGCAGGCTGGCGGCGGTTTTCGGTGGCCATTGACCGCGAGAGAGATGGATGGGCGTCTGGCGGCATATTTTCTCCACACTGTATGCCGGAGAAAAAGCGCGTGGAATGTATTGTTTGCGGATGAAGGGGAGTGCATTTTTATTTCGGCAAAAGTTAGTAGAAACTAACCTTAAGACGGAGAAGTTGCGGTGAATGCCGGTGCAGAAGGACGCCTTGCCATGAAAGCAGGGCGCCCCAGGGTGTTGGTTTACGGCGCTGGGGTTTGGGTTGCCTGCTGCGCCATGCGCTTTTACAGGGCGGAAATGCAGTTGCGCTTTTATGCCGGGGCGCATGGAAGCGCGTGGTGGACGAGCGGGGGCTGGTCATACGCCATTGGGGACGGCTGCGCGCCACCGCGGAGAGCGTGCTCACCGTCGCATCGTTTGCTCCAAGGGATAAATGCGATGTGATTTTCGCCGCCGTGCGCTTTACGCAGATTGCGAATGTGCTGGAAGCGTTGGCGAAGAATTGCAGCCGTCATGCGGCGTTTGTGGGAAACAATCCTGCCGCCGGGGCCGCGCTTTCCGCCCTGCGCGCGCTCTCCAACGCGCCGCGGGAAGTTGCTTTCGGCTTTCAAAACGGCGGCAGCCGCCGGGAAAAGAGAGCGTGGCCGGCATATATGCCCGCTTGGGCATGACGGTGGGCGCGGCGCATGGGGAGATGCGCGCGGAAATGCGCGCGCTGCTGGAACGGCTGTTTGCCGGAGCGCGTTATCGTTTGCATTTTCAGCGCGATATGGACGCGTATCTCAAGCGCCATGCGGCCCTCATTTTGCCGGTTGCCTGCGCGGTTTATCGCTGCGGTGGGGATCTGCGATGCTGCCGGAAGGACGACCGGCGTACCGTTATTCGCGCTACGCTGGAGGGCTATGCGGTATTGCGCGCCCAGGAAACGCCCATTTTACCCCCGGAAGACGAGAAGTTCTACCGCGATCGGCCCTGGGCGGCGCCGGCATGGCTATGGTTTTTGATCAAGACGCCGCTGGGCCGCATGGCCGTAAGCGAACACGCCACGAACGCCCCCGAAGAAATGCGCGCCATAGGCGAGGCGTTCGCCGCCATCAAGGCGCGTGCGGACGCACACACGCCGGCCTGGGATGGACTGACGCCGTATTTGAAACGGGTATGAATTTTGAAAGGGGAGAGAACGATGGAGAAACCCCATTATAAAAACTGGATTCCGGTAAAGCTGGTTACCGCCGTGCTGATCGCGGCGCTTGCGTTGCTTCTTGGCGCGCGGCTGCTGGTGGAAACGTCCGCAGCGCTGGGCTTTGTGCTGCTGCTTTTGGCGTTTGCGGTGCTGTTTCTGGGGCTGTATCTTTTGCGCGCCCGCACGGCGTTGGACGATTCCGGCGGGGGTGTGCAGGGCAAGGTGCTGGACGACGTGCTGCGCCATTTGGCCAAGACGGGCTGGGACGGTCGCGGCAAGGCGTTGGACATCGGCTGCGGCAGCGGGGCAATGAGCGTGAAGCTGGCGAAAAAGTATCCGCATGCCCTGGTGACGGGTTTGGACTTCTGGGGCAAGGGCTGGGACTATAGCCAAAAACTGTGCGAGGACAATGCCCGTGCCGAGGGCGTATCCGCCCGCGTCGCTTTCCGGCAGGGCGACGCGGCCAAAATGCCTTTTATGGACGGCCTGTTCGATGCGGCGGTGAGCAATTTTGTCTTTCACGAAGTGCGATCGCAGCCGGACAAACATGCCCTCGTCCTCGAGGCCCTGCGCGTGCTGCGCCCGGGCGGGGCGTTCGCCTTCCAGGATGTGTTTTTCAATCGCCGTATGTATGGAGATATAGAGGCGTTTGTGGCCGCGCTCAAGCCGCACGTTTCGGAAATACATTTTGTGGATACCCGCAAGCCGGATTACGCTCCGGGCTTTCTCAATACGCGCATGGTGCTGGGCAACATGGGGCTGATTTGGGGAAGGAAATAACGCGCCGCCTTCGGGCAGCAAACTCTGCAAGCGTTTGAAAGGAAGGAATGCTATGATCAGGATTATCGCGCAGGTTCAGGGCATGCGGTGCGGCATGTGCGAGGCGCACGTCAACGACGCAGTACGCCGCGCGCTTCCCGTAAAAAAGGTCACTTCTTCGCACGGCAAGGGGCAAACGGTCATCATCGCTGAACGGGACATTGACGACGAGCGCCTGCGCAAGGTCATTCACGATACGGGCTACGATGTGACAGACATCCGCCGCGAACCTTATGAACAAAAGCAAGGCCTGTTTTCATTCTTGCACAAATAACGGCCGTTGAAAATCGTTCAGACATTGCCTATAGCCGGTGGAATTCTCATCCGCCGGCTCAGCTTGTCAAAAAAGGTTTTTGACAAGCGGCGGACGGAGACGCAAGCCCCTGCCGGGCGCCGCGTCTCAAATTGAAAATTTGGGACGCGGCAGTTTCGCCCAGGGCGAAACCGCAGCATCCTGCGGGTTCTGCACCTCCCGCCGCCTGTTTCCGTTAAAACCATGCGGATTCCCGGCGCGGAACTGGCGACGCAATCGAGGCAATCACGCCTGACGGCCACCTCCCCTGCGGATTCCCGGCGCGGAAACTGCAAGGAAACGATTTCTGCTCTAGAAAATGTTTTTCGGCGCAAAAATCGCCCCGTCCCCGCCACACACGAGGCGACTTTGCCGGTTTTCCAAATTGTCAAAATTCCAGAGCGCAAAGCCTGCAAGCGCAAAAATTGCCCGGATAAAGAAGAAATCCCGGGGCAACTTTTGCTTCTTGCGTCAGCTGCGCTTGCAGTCTGCGGTCACTTACGTTCAGATGGGGTCCCTTGCCTGCAAGTTTGCTTCCCTGGCTTGCAGGCTTTCTCATCACTCTGACAGTTTGTTGACTTTGTCAACATCCTGCGATTTTGCCGGTTTTCCAAATCGTCAGAACCTGCCGCCGGGGACGGTTGAAACGCAAAAGGGCTTCGCCCCCTTCGCGCTCTCTTATAGGTTTTGGGCAACCTGAGCCGGTGGAACTTTCATCTGCCGGCTTTTTATACGAAAAGTTAAACCAAAAATTATATATATATCTGAATTTAATCAGAATTTTTGAAATGCGGTTGAATTTTTTGGCAAATCCTCTTATAATGTGTAGTAGAGAGTAGAACTCTCCACTACACATGTTTCCAAAGGGACTGTCCGCTGTTTTGCACCCATTCCAGGTTTCTTCAAACGGTTCAAGGGCATTTTCGGACCGACCGCCGGCGCGCATGGCATTGCGCCGGCCGCTTGCATATACCCTGGAAGGGTCTTGCGGCGTCCGTCCGGAAAGCGCGGCAAAAACGGCCTGGACGGCCCCTCCATCGCGAGTAAGGGAGGTATGCGCAATGGCACTCACTACGCAGGAACGGCAAAAACTTCAGGACATTGCCCGCGAGCTGCGCCTGACGGTCATCGACGTCATGGCCTGGTCCGGCGGAGCGCACGTGGGCGGCTCTTTGAGTATCATCGACATACTCACCATCCTCTACTTCAAATACCTGGACGTGAATCCCGCCGATCCTCAATGGGACGAGCGCGACCGCTTCGTGCTCTCCAAAGGCCATGCGGCGGCGGGGCTGATTCCGGTGCTGGCCAAGCGCGGCTATTTCCCCGAGGAGACGCTCAAAACCTTCAACCATTTTGGCTCTCCCTTCGCCATGCATCCGGATTCCAACAAGGTAATCGGTTGCGACGCCTCCGCGGGCAGCCTGGGACACGGCCTTTCCATGGCGGCGGGCATGGCCCTGGGCGCGCGGCAACTGAAAAGGCCGTGGAAAACCGTCTGCCTGATGGGCGATGGCGAATGCTGCGAGGGCAGCGTTTGGGAGGCGGCGATGGCCGCAGCGCACTTTAAACTTGGCAATCTCATCGGCATTGTGGACCGCAATCGCTTCATGATCGACGGCGAAACCGAGGAAGTCATGGCCCTGGAGCCGTTTGCCGACAAATGGCGCGCTTTCGGCTGGGACGTTGTGGAGGTGGACGGCCACGACTTTGACCAACTCGATACGGCGCTTGCCAAGGCCTGGGCCGCCACCGACCAGCCTGTGCTCATTCTTGCCCACACCATCAAGGGCAAGGGCGTGGACTTTATGGAAAACAACGTTGTCTATCACTACGCCTCGGCGGACTCGGAGTTGTGCGCCCGGGCCAAGGCCTCAATTCTGAAGGAGGGATAACAATGGCAGTCGTGACCGGAACCAACTGGAACGCCTACGACGCGGCGACCATGACGTCCCGCGAAATCTACGGCCGCACGCTGGCGGAACTTGGCAAGCACAACGATAAAATTGTCGGTCTGACGGCGGACCTGGCCAAGACCACGGCCATTGTCCACTTTGCCAAGGCTTTCCCGGACCGCTTTTACAACGTTGGCATCGCCGAGCAGAACATGTTCGGCATGGCGGCGGGGCTGGCCAAAGCGGGGCTGATCCCCTTTGCCTCCACCATGGCTATCTTCGCCTGCATGCGCGCCGGCGAACAGATTCGCACCGACATCGCCTATCAGAACCTGCCGGTGAAGATCATCGCCACCCACGCGGGCATCTCCTTTGGCCATGCGGGCACCACGCATCACTGCACCGAGGATTTCGCCATCATGCGCGCCATTCCCAACATGACGGTGATCTGCCCGGCAGACGGCATCGAAACTTCCAAGGCCGTGCAAGCCTGCGTGGACACGCCCGGCCCGGTTTATATCCGCATTGGCCGCGGCTTTGAGCCGCCCTGCTACGAAAACGACAATTATACCTACGAAATCGGCAAGGCCATTACCATGCGCGAGGGCACGGACCTGACCATCATCTGCTGCGGCATCGCCGTGTTGCAGGCGATGAACGCCGCCCGCG
>CAJFUU010000083.1 GCA_904420265.1 uncultured Clostridia bacterium | reverse complement strand
TTCATGGGAAAAGCCCTCGTACTCCAGCTGCTCGATCAGCCCTGTGTAAGAGAACGCGGTGAACGACAGATAGCTCTTCGCCTTTTCCAGCGCCTGGTCATTGCCGGAGCCGTAGCTCATCTGCACACCGTACACCGCCTGCTCGTGCGTGAAGCCTTCGTACTCCAACTGGTCGATGAGTCCTTCCTCCGAGAAGGACGTGAACGACAGATAGGACTGCGCCTTTTTGACCGCCTGCTCGTTCCAGTCTGCGCCGCAGGCGTCTACCGCCGCCTCCGCTTCTTCATGTGAAAAGCCCTCGTACTCCAGCTGCTCGATCAGCCCTTGGCGGGAAAAGGCCATGAAGCTCAGGTACAGGCGCGCCGACTCCGTCGCGCTGGTCTCGCAGAGACCGGCGGACGCGACGCAGCAGAGCGCCATTGCCAACAGCAACGCGAAAAACCGATAGCCCCTCTTCATGCAAAACATCTCCTTCATTCGTATCGGAGTCCATGCCTTTATTTTACGATATTCTTTCCATAAAATCAATATCCGGGGCGGTCATGGACGACATGTTTTGCGCCTGCCCCGCAGAGAGAGGCGTTTGCCAAGGGGAGACGCGGCGGCGCGCTACACCTCCGCCACCACCGCCGCGAAGGCGATGGCGCCGCTCTCGCCGTCGGCGATGATGAAAATGAAGGGGCGGTCTACCTTCATTTCCACAAACTCCGGCTGCTCCATGGGCATGGACGCTCCGCAAAGCAGCAGCGCCGTCACCGCCGCCGCGCTGGTGCCCTGCTCGTCCACGTCAATGCGCACGTTTTGAAGAATATTGCTGATGTAAAGCGGCATGTTTGCGCACATGGCGGAAAAATCCGCGTTTCCCCCGGCAGCAATCTCCAACCCCTGCGCCCTCAGGCCGTCCATCAGCGAGCCGCCGTAAGCAATGGAAAACTTCGGCAGCGAAAGATGTACTTCCGGGCCGCAGTCCATCTCCGCAAAGTAAGCCATACCCTCCTGCTCGATCGCGTCCAGCGCCGCCGGTACGCCGTCCGCCTCGGGCAGAACGACGTACATGGAAAGCGTCGTGCCTTCATAGGGCAAACGGACGATTTGCGCGCCGTCGCGCTCGCCATAGTGGAAGTCATGCTCGGTATACATGAAATTGGCCTCGGTTTCGCCGTTTGCGGTCAAAAACGTATCCTGATAAGTGCTGTCTTCCGGGAAAGGATGCGCCCACTTCGCTTCCATGGACAGGGCGTTGACAAGGCACAGCGCCGTATCCTGGGGCAAGGGGCCGTGAAACAGTTCTTCGATGCGCCCGTTTGTTTGCTCTTTCACCCAGGCGTTGATGTTTTCCGGGCTTTCGTCCAGCGGAAACCACTCCGCGTCCACGCGCGCTTTGTATTCCGGGAGAATTTCACATTCCCGGGCGGCAAAGCCGGCGTTGGCGTATTGCAGCCCCGGCGCAACCGCGTCTGCGCCCTCATAGGCGTAGGCGTCCGCATAGCGCGCGTTGTTCAGCAGCGCCGCAAGGTCGATTTTTTCCCCTTCCAACAGGCCGTCCAGTTCCTCGCGCGTTTCGCCCGCCGCGCCTTCCCGCGCCAGGGAGAGCGCCATTTGCAAACTCAACGGCGATATGGCCGCGTTTTGTGTGCCGTCGGTCATGTCCGCCAACAATCTCAGTCCCAGCAAGTTCCCCGATACCTCCGCTACTCCCGTGCCTGTCAAAAGCAATAGCGCCAGGATGGCGCTGAGCATGCGCCGCATATTTCCATCCTCCTGTTTCCGCAATGCGATTTTAAAAACAGCGCGCTTCGGCGACGGGCGCAGCGCGCCGCGTTGGCCGAAAGCAAGCCCGGATATCCTTCCTTAAAACGGAAGCCGTATAAATATCTGCCATATTGTTTGGACGTTTTGCTTCTTCTCCCGGTTCCCCTTGCGCTTTTAAAAAAACCGGCGTATACTGGTATTGCTTCATCCGTTGCGCAGGTGAAGGGAAGCCGGTGAAAATCCGGCGCAGCCCCCGCTGCTGTAAGGCGGATTCCGAGCCAATACGTCACTGTCCGAAGGATGGGAAGGCGGCGCGGAAGAGGATGCCGAGCCAGAAAACCTGCCCGCGCGTTTCCCGCGGATGAATACATTTGCTTCGCGGCGGAGGGCCGCGAGAAGGAGGAACCCATGCTTCGGAAACTCTTGACCCTGCTGACCATTTTTGCCCTTGCGCTCATCCCTGCGGGACTTGCGCAGGACGCCACCATCGGCATCATCGGCGGCGCAGACGGCCCCACGGCGATTTACGTGGCCGGCGAATGGACCGACGGCCTTGGCCGCGCGGTGGAAATCCCCGAATCCGTAGACGGCGTGGTTTCGCTCACGGCGGCGAATACCGAAATCCTCTACGCGATGGGCGCGGGCGATCTGCTCGTAGGCGTAGATGAGTACAGCAATTATCCTGAGGAAGCCAACGCCCTGCCCCGCATGGGCGACTATTCCGGCCCGAATGTGGAATTGATCGCCGCTTCCGGGGCGGACGTAGTATTCGCCTCGACGACGCTGCAACAGGACGCAATTGAAAAACTCGACGCGCTCGGCCTGAACGTGGTGTGCGTGGAACCGACAAACCTTGAAGAACTGTATGAAGGCGTCCATTTGATTGCCGCCGTGGTGGGCGCGGACGCCGCGCCGCTGCTTGCGGAAATGAGCGCTTCCCTCGCCGAAACCAGCGCCGCCGTTCCGGAGGACATGGAGCCGGTCAGCGTCTATTTCGCCCTCTCCTTTGGCGAATACGGCGATTACAGCGCCGGCCCCGGCACGTTTATCGACGAGATGATCGCCATGGCGGGCGGCACAAACGTGGCGGGCGATTCTGACTATGCCTGGCCGATGTACAGCCTGGAGAGCATCGTGGCCGCCGACCCGGACGTAATTCTCATCTCCGATTATGGCGACGGCTCTACGGTAGATCAGTTCTGCGCCCTGGAGGGCTACGGCCAATTGCGCGCCGTACAGGAGGGCCACGTCTATGCCTTGACGGACGATCTCATCAGCCGGCCCGGCCCGCGCATCACCGAAGGTTTTCAACAGGTGGTGGACGCGTTGGCAGACGCGGGCGCGTATGACTGACCCGTCAAAAGAGAAACGAAGTCCGCATGTTGCGGCCTCCGCAGACTGTCAGAAAACCCCTGGAGAGCGCGAGAGGGCGGAAGCCCTTTCGCGCTTTGAGCGTCTCCGGCGGCGTGTGCGCCGTGGCGAAGCGTTTTCCGCGTTGGGAAGTCCTGTTTTCCGGAACAAAAATCGCTTCCTTGCAGTTTTCGCGCCCGGAAATCCGCAGGATTTCAGCGGAAACTGGCAGGGGCGGTCGGAGGCAAAACCGCCACGCTCAAATTGAAAATTTGAGACGCGGCGCCCAGCGAGGATACTCCCCCGCCGCCTGCCAAAAACCTTTCGAGAGGGAAGGCTCAGGATATTGACAAAGTCAACAGACCGCCAGAGCGATGAGAAAGCCTGCAAGGCAAGGGAATTTACCTGAACGTAAGTAACCGCAGACTGCAAGTGCGCCGCCGCAGGAAGCGAAATTTGCCCCCGGTTTTCCTCTTTATCTGGGCAATTTTCGCGTTTGCAGACTTTGTCAGCGCTCTGAGCCTTCCAAGAAGGAAGGCTTCGCAAGGAAAGCAGTAAAAAGCGGTCATTACCGGAGATATGGCCCCGAAAACGGCGCTTCCCTTGGCGAAAAGGCCGGCAATTCCGCAAAGAACCGAAGCCCTTTCGCCTGGCAACGCTTCTTGCAAAAGCAGTTTTGCTGCTTTTTTGACAAGCTGCAAAGGCCGCACGTTGCGCCTCTGTTTCTTTGGACGCCTCTGCGGCAACGGCATCGCTTCAATGGATACGCCGTTGAAAATCGAATCATCCTATTGCGAACGTACTCTCCCGCGCGCTCGGCGTCGTTCATTTCCCCTTTCATCTGTTCTACGAAAAAACGTACAAAACGTTGCACGGCTTGAGAAAAAAATTGCAATTTTCTCCAAAAACCGTTATACTGAAGAAAAGGAGGGAATCGACATGGATTTGAAGGAAAATCTGACGGGACTGGAACACGTGGGCGTACCTACGAAAGACCTTGCCAAGACCATCGCCTTTTACGAGAGTATCGGCTTTGCGGTGATT
>CAJFUU010000082.1 GCA_904420265.1 uncultured Clostridia bacterium | reverse complement strand
GCCACCGGCAACTACAACGAAAAGACCGCCGCGCAGTATACCGACCTTTCCCTCATTACTGCCGACCAGAACATTGGCCGCGATGCGGCGGAGTTTTTCCGCAACATGTCCATTGGCAATCTGGAAGAAACTTACAAGCACCTTATGGTTGCGCCCAAGTGCATGAAATCGCGCATCATGGAACTGATTGACGAGGAAATCCAGAAGGGCAAGGACGGCCAGATCATCCTCAAAATCAATTCCGTCACCGATTTGGACGTCATTAACAAACTGGCCGAGGCTTCCTGCGCGGGCGTGCGCATTTTAATGCTGGTGCGCGGCATCTGCTGCCTGCTGCCGGGCGTGCCCGGGCATACGGAAAATATCCGCGTATTCAGCATTGTAGGCCGGTTTTTGGAGCATTCGCGCATTTACAGCTTTGGCGCCGGCTCCGAGCAGAAGCTTTACATCTCCTCTGCGGATATGATGACGCGCAACATGCAGCGCCGCGTGGAGGTAGCCGTTCCCATCTACGCTGCGCACGTGCGCGAACGCATCAACCACATACTCGATGTGTATTTCCGCGACACCGCCAAAGCACGCGAATTGAAGAGCGACGGCAATTACGAGCGCAGTCCCGACTATTTTGGCGGCCTGAGCGCGCAGGAACAGTTTATGGCCGAGGCCCTGGAAAACGCCGACCGGGAAAAGCCGCGCGGCGAGGGCAAGTTGCACCGCCTGGTGCGCGAACGCGTAACGCGCTGGTACCGGTCCCTGACCAGCGACCTGGACTGACGCTCTCCATTCAAAAGGGCTTCGGCGCGGTTCCCGTTCCGGCGAGGTTGGGCTTCAGACAATATCGGTTCGCCTTGCCTTTAATCCTGTACATACTTAAATGTTTCGGCGCGGTGGAAGTATCCGCCGCGCATTCGTTTGCGCCTCTCGCGTTCATGGCGCGGACGGCAGCTTGATTTCAAGAAAGTTGTATGCAAACGGGGGCGCCCAGGCTCGATTGATCTTCGGCCAACGCGGCTCCGATTTTCGCCCCGCGCATGTCCCTGGAATGCGTATAGTCTGCGCGGCGAAAGCATCCGCCGCTTATTTATTTGCGCCTCTCGAGCTCATGGTGCGGACGGCAACTTGATTTCAAGAAAAGTTGCATGCAAGCAGGTTTTCACCCCCGGCTCGATTGGATTTCGGCCAACGCAGCTCTGATTTTCGCTCCGCGCATGTCCCTGCAATGCGATGGCCCGCGTAGCGGAAGCATCCGCCGCGCTTTCGTTTGCACCTCTCGCGCTCATGGCGCGGACAGTAGCTTGATTTTAAGAAGATTGTATGCAAGCAGGGTTTCTCCCCCGTCTTGATTGATCTTCGGCCAACACACCATCACGCTATTTTTCGTCCCTCGCATGTCCCTGCAATGCGATGGCCTGCGCGGTGGAAGTATCCGCCGCGCATTCGTTTGCGCCTCTTGCGCTCATGGCACGGACGGCAACTTGATTTCAAGAAAGTTGTATGCAAGCGGGGGTTTCGCCCCAGCTCGATTGGATTTCGGCAAACGCAGCTCCGATTTTCACCCCGCGCATGTCCCTGGAATGCATGTGGTCTGCGTGGTGGAAGTATCCGCCGTGCTTTCGTTTGCGCTTCTCGCGTTCATGGCGCGGACGGCAGCTTGATTTCAAGAAAGCTGTATGCAAGCAGGGTTTCATCCCGGCTCGATTGGATTTCGGCAAACGCAGCTCCGATTTTCACCCCGCGCATGTCCCTGGAATGCATGTGGCCTGCGCGGTGGAAGTATCCGCCGCGCATTCGTTTGCGCCTCTCGCGCTCATGGCACGGACGGTAGCTTGATTTCAAGAAAGTTGTATGCAAGCAGGGGGCGCCCCGGCTCGATTGGATTTCGGCAAACGCGGCTCCGATTTTCGTCCTGCGCATGTCCCTGCAATGCGATGGCCTGCGCGGCGAAAGCATCCGCTGCGCATTCGTTTGCGCTCCTCGCGTTCATGGCGCGGATGGCAACTTGATTTCAAGAAAGTTGTATGCAAACGGGGGTTTCGCCCCGGCTCGATTGATCTTCGGCCAACGCACCATCACGCTATTTTGCCCCCGTGCATGTCCCTAAAATGCGTATGGTCCGGCGCAATGCGGCGCGCCTTTGCGCGAAACTATGGCTATTTTTCAGCCCCGTTGCAAAATTCCTGCCCAATATGTTCCGCAAGCCCTGCCTTCCCGCCCGCCGCGCGGCAGGCGAGCAGCGTCGATGCCCTTGGCAACACGTTCGCTCTTCTCGCCCATTTGGCGCGACCGCGGCGCTGGGCGCGCGGCCCTCTATGGCATCCCAAAGCATAAAACTGCTTCCCGAAAGCAAACAGAACGGCAAAAATTTCCCCGGCATTCCCTTCCACAGGCGCGTCTCACAGGTCAAGCTGCATAAACAACGCCGAAGGAGCGGGGTTATCGTTGTAGCGCGGAATTTCATAAAACCCATAGCGGCGGTAGAGGCGGATGGCGTCCGCCATAAACGGGAACGTATCCAGGCGCATCTGCCGGTAACCAATGGCGCGCGCCTCTGCAAGCGCCCGTTCAACCAACGCGCCGCCTATGAGCCTTCCCCGGTTGCCGGGACGGACGTAGAGGCGCTTCATTTCGCAAACTTTCTCATCCAGTTTTCGCAGCGCCACGCAGCCCACAGGCGCATCGTCCCACAAGGCGATGTAGAGCCGGCCCTGCGGCGGGGCATATTTCTCGAACGGGTTTTGCGCCTCGTCGCCGTAATGCTGCGCGCGCAGGCAGCGGCGCACCTCTTCGCCCTGCTTGAGAATCGCATCCGTATATTCCGCAAACAGGCGAACGATTTCTTCCCGCCGGGCCTCCGTCGCCGCTTCCAACCGCAATGCCATTGTATCGCCCCCGCATATTTGCCATCATACAGCCGTTAAAGCGCTTACAGCTTCACGGCCCAGTCCCCTTTGTCGAACAGGCCCGCGCCGTGGCGCAGCTTTCCAGCGGCCTTGAGCGCGCGAAAGGCGTCGCGCATGCGCGCAACCAGCCCCGGGTCAATTTCCAGGGTGTGATGCGCCGGAAACAACCGCCGTATGGGAAGCGCCGCGATTTTTTCCAGGGAAGCAAGGTATGCCTCAGGATCCGTGGAAGGGAAATTCGCCAGCAGCGTTCCCCGGTAAACCAGGTCGCCCGTGAAGAGATAGCCGCGATTGGCCTCCCAGAAGCACATGTGTCCCGGCGAATGCCCCGGCGTGTGCAAAACGCGCAGCCGCCGTCCGCCCAGATCAATTTCTTCCCCATCCCGCAGCAGGCGCGACGGCGTTCCCTGAAAAATTTCGTATGCGCGCACGTCGAATCCCGCCGGCAATCCGCCCTTGACAAGCATGCCGCGAACGGCCTCCACGGAAAGCGGAAAACCGCCCTGCAACCAGGAAAGTTCGGCCGCGTGCGCATAGAATTCCCTGAAATATGAATGACCGCCGGTATGATCCCAGTGGGCGTGCGTGGCCACGGCCGCCACGGGCTTATCCGTCAGGTTCCTCACCACGGCGGAAATATCGCTTACGCCCAATCCAGTGTCAATCAACAGGGCGCGGCTTTGGCCCTGCAGCAGATAACAGCGCGTTTCCTCCCAGTGGCGGTCTTCGCAGATTCCATAAGTATCCGCATCAATCCGCACAATGTTGAACCAGTTTTGCATACGAAGCCTTCTTGAATGCCGTTTTGTTTTTGCATAATTATAGCAGTTCCCATTGCCTTTGTCCATCTGAAAAGTTCGCCCCTGAAAACCGTTATGTTCTGAACAAACTCTGGTTATTTTCCGCCCCTCATGTTGATTTCTTAACAATCCATGTGGTATATTACACGCGTAGTTCGTCGATTTGAACGCCGCAGCGCTTTGCCGCCGCAATTTTTTGAATGCGATGTTAGATAAAACTAACATTATGCGACAAAACCATCTATCTATCCAAAAGAGGAGGAACGACCATCAAAGAGCATCGCATCTCCATTATTCTCGCATTCTGCCTTCTGATTCTATCTATTGTCTCTCTGTTCGTCGGCGTAATTGACCTGGATTTGGCGTCGCTGTTCAGCGGCGACCTGGAGCAGTTGAAAATCCTCGTGGTCTCGCGCCTGCCGCGCCTGCTGGCGATCCTGTGCACGGGCGTGGGCATGAGCGTGGCGGGACTGATCATGCAACAGCTCTGCATGAACAAATTCGTATCCCCCACCACGGGCGCGACCATTTCCTCGGCGCAGTTCGGCATTCTGCTGGCGCTCCTGTTTATGCCAAATTCCACCCTGTGGGGCCGGGCGCTGTTCGCCTTTGCCGCCGCGATTCTGGGCACGTGGATTTTTGTGTGGTTCATTCAGCGCATCACCTTCAAAGACGTCGTTATGGTGCCGCTGGTGGGCATCATGTTCGGCAACGTCATCAGCGGCGTCACCAATTTCCTTGCCTATAAATTTGAAATGACGCAGGCGTTGTCCACCTGGCTGGTAGGGCATTTTTCGCTGGTGTTGCGCGGGCGGTACGAGCTGGTATATCTGGTGGTACCGCTGGTAATTATAGCGTTTATCTTTGCCAACCACTTCAACATCGTCGGCATGGGCAAGGATTTTTCCAAGAACCTCGGCGTGCATTACAACTTTGTGCTGTTCATGGGCCTGACCATTTCGGCGGTGATTACGGCCAGCGTGGTGGTGGTGGTCGGCTCCATCTCCTACATCGGCCTGATCGTCCCCAATGTGGTGGCCATGTTCAAGGGCGACAAAATTCGCGGCACGCTGGCGGACACCGCCCTGTTCGGGGCGCTGTTCGTACTGGTGTGCGATATGCTGGGCCGCGTGGTTATCGCGCCGTACGAACTGCCCATTGAACTGATTGTGGGCATTCTTGGCAGCCTGCTGTTCATCGGCCTCTTGTTCTACCGCCTCAAGCACGGGCGCAAGGCCATCCGGTTGAAGGCCCCCACCTTTGGCTGCGGCGCGGCCGTGCCCGATCTTGAAGGAGGTGAACGGGGATGCTGACCAAAGCGCAACTGGCCAACCGCAAAAAACTCGTCATTATGGCCGTGCTGGTGCTGCTGGCGGCGGCGGCCTATATGGTGGTGGACGTGAACTTTTCCAACGCGCGGCTGTTTCAGTATTCCATGCGCATCCGCGCGCCCAAGCTGATTGTCATGCTGATTACCGCCTTTGCCATCGGCGGGGCCTCCATGGTCTTCCAGTCCATCATCAACAACACCGTCGTCACTCCCTGCCTGCTGGGCATGAACTCGCTGTAT
>CAJFUU010000081.1 GCA_904420265.1 uncultured Clostridia bacterium | reverse complement strand
CAGATACCGTCCTCGCCCTCGTTTTCGGCGATGAAGCGGCCGGCGTAGCGCATGGAAAGCTTCTTTACTTCGTAATCCACGCCCTGGGCCTTGGCTTCTTCCTCCGTCATGCCGACGCTGGCGACCTCCGGATGGGTGTAAATCACCGACGGGTTGGCGTTGTAACGCATCTTGTCCTTTTTGCCGAGAATGGTGTTGACGGCCACCTCCGCCTCGCGATAGGCGGTGTGCGCCAACATCACCTTGCCGATGCAGTCGCCGGCGGCGAACACGCCTTCCACATTGGTGCGGCCCTGCTCGTCCACAAGAATCACGCCGCGGTTCATTTCCACGCCGATGTTCTCCAGGCCCATGCCCTTGGTGTTGGCGCGACGGCCAATGGAGAGCAGCACCTTGTCCGCAGGAACGTCAAACTGCTTGCCGTCCGCCTCGCAGACCACCTTGCCCTTTTCCACGGCCAGGCACTTGGTGGAAAGTTTGAAGTCCACGCCTTTCTTGGCATATTCCTTCTGAAGCATGGTGGAGAGCTCGCGGTCGGTGGGGCCGGCGATATGGTCGAGCATTTCCACCACGGTGACGTGCGAGCCGGCCACGCAGTAATACGCGGCCATCTCCAGGCCGATGACGCCGCCGCCGATGATGACGAACTCCTTGGGAACTTCCGGCAGCTCCAGAACCTCGCGGTTGGTGAGCACGAAATCGCCCAGATTCTCCTTTACGCCCGGAATCGGCGGCACTACGGCCTCGGAGCCTGCGCAGATCAGCAGCTTGGCGGCCTCGTAATCCTGGCCGCCGGCAGTGACGGCAAAGCCGCCCGGCACGCGGCCCTTGATGACCGCCATTTCGTTGACGACGGTGACGCCAGCCTTTTTCATCTTTGCGCCCACGCCGCTGACCAGCATGCGGACAACCTTGCCGCGACGGGCGACGACGGCCTTCTGGTCCAGCTTCGCGCCTTCGACGTTGACGCCGTACTTGCTGCCCGCCAGGGCATGCTCATAAATCTTTGCGGAGTTCAAAAGCGCCTTGGAGGGAATGCAGCCCTCGTTGAGGCAGACGCCGCCCAGCGCCCGCTTTTCAAACAGGCAAACCTTCAACCCGGCATGACCGGCGCGCTCTGCGGCGTCGTAACCGGCCGGGCCGCCGCCAATGATAATCAGATCATACATAAGCCGTTCCTCCGTCCATTAGCCCCGCGCCAGAAGCAGGGTGAAGTTTTCCAGATTGTACTTGAGGTCCTTCAGGAAGCGGGAGGCGGGGCTGCCGTCCAGCGCCCTGTGGTCATACGTCAGGGAAAGGCCCATGGCCGGGTAAGCCTGAATCTGGCCATTTACCTCGCGCACGCGGGTGGTGATGCCGCACACGCCGAGAATTCCCGTCTGCGGCGGATTGATGACCGGCGTGAAGCTCTCGATGCCATAAGCGCCAACGTTGGAAACCGTGAAGGAACCGCCCTGGAGGTAATCCGGGTTGATATGGCCCTCGCGGCAATCTTTGGCCAGCTTCTTGGCGGTATCGGAAAGCTGCTTGAGGCTCATCTTGTCCGCGCCGAAGATGGTGGGCACCATCAGGCCCCGGTCGGTATCGCAGGCCATGCCGAGGTTGACGCAGTTAAAGTACTTCATGGTCTTGCCATCGTCAATCAGATTGGCGTTGAGGGCGCGGTGCTCGGGCATCGTCAAAGTGCGCGCCACGGCGTACATAACGATGTCGTTGAGCGACACTTTGTTCATGCCCATCTCCTCGCCCTTCTCCTTGAAGAGTTTGCGCAGGGCCTGAATCTGGGTGCAATCAAAGGTAATGTTGTGCGTAAGCTGCGCCATATTGGCCAGCGAAGAATGCATGGTGCGGGCGATGACCTTGCGGATGTTGGGCATCGGCTCGGTATAGCTGTCGTCGTTGGGAACGCCCACTTCCACAGTGGAAGCGGCGGCAGGCGCGGCAGTCTCCGCAGGTTTGGCGGCCAGGTCGGAAAGCGTCACGCGGCCGCCCAGGCCAGTGCCCTCCACCCCGCCGGCGTACGCGGCGCGCGCGGCGGCGCTGACAACGCGGCCCGCATCCAGAAGCGCCTGTACGTCGCGCTCGATCACGCGGCCGTCCGGACCGGTGGGACGCACAAAGGACAAATCCGCACCCGTGCGCTCAGCCAGGGCCTTGGCGCGCGGGGAAATTTTCATTTCGCCCACAAAAACGGCGGGTTCGGCAATTTCCGCCGCTGCGGCGGCCTCGGGCGCAGCGGCCTGCGTCGCAGGAGTCTCTTCCTTCTTCTCCTCGGCAGCGGGAGCGGCGCTGTTGGGGTTAAACTCCGCCGTGCTTTCGCCCGGCGCGCCGATAACGCAAACGTTCGTCAGGCAGGGCACGTCGTCCCCTTCCTGGAAGAACACGTCCAGCAAAGTGCCTTCCACCTTCGCTTCTTCGTCGAAGGCGGCCTTATCGGTCTCATAGGAGAACAAAATGTCGCCGACTTTCACCGCGTCGCCCTTCTGCTTGGCCCACTTGGTGATGATACAGCTCTCAACGGTGTTTCCCTGTCGGGGCATAATTACCGCAACTGCCATAAGAATCCTCCCAACGCATTAAGATCACAAATTTCCATTGAGCATCTACTTCTACTCAACTATATCCATTCTAACAGCAACCCCTTGAAGAATCAACGAAAGCGCATGAAGTTTGCAGAACCTT
>CAJFUU010000080.1 GCA_904420265.1 uncultured Clostridia bacterium | reverse complement strand
CTGACGCAGGAAGCAAAAATCCCCCCGGTTTTCCTTCTTATCCGGGCAATTTTTGCGTTTGCAGGCTTTGTCAGCGCTCTGAAACGCCGCTCCCCTTCGGGGAAGCGGCGTTTCTGCGGGCGGTTGTCAGCGCGCCTCGGCCTTGACGGCCTCGATAGCGGCGGGATCGTCCATCAGCTCCATGGTAAAGCCGGAGCGGTAGACCTGACCGGGTTCGAGCGTAACGAGCGTGCCGTTTTCGCGCGCCTCCACACGGGAGAGCACGCCCGAAGTGGTCGGCTCCAAGCCCAGCGCGTAATCGCCGGCGCGCATGCACTTCCATTCGCACAGAAGGGGCAGCGCCTTGGCGTCGAAGCGCAGCGCGGCGGCCATGCCCAGCTTTTCGTTGTGCAGCACGGCCAGGCCGTTTTGCGGGAAATCCGTGTGGAAGTAGCACTGTTCCTCGCGGCCGACGCCGGGCTCTTCCATGCGGTCGTGGTTGGCAAGGCCCTGGCGGGCGAAATCGTCGCGCGGCTCCACCTTGGCGGCGTTGACGTAGATGCGCGCGCCTTCGTCGAGCATGGGATAGCCGAAGTTAATGTGGTAAATCAGCATCATCGGCGCGGGAAGCTGCCCCTGGTTTTCGACGCTGTCGATCACTTCATAGACATTCTTCTCCGTGTGCAGGCGAATTTCGCGGCTGAGCACCAAATTGTCGCCGAACACGCAGGCTTCGCGCACTTCGCCGCGCAGGCGCAGCACGATTTCGTCGTCTTCCACAACGCTGTCGCAGTTCACATGCGCCGCGGGGGTGTTGCTGTACGGCCCGTGCAGGCCCAGCTTCACGCCGCCGTCTTCGCAACTGGAACCGGCGTAGGTCAAACCGCAGGTGGTGAGCATGCCGGCATAGAACTGCCGCAGGAAGCCGCGCCCGGCGTCTTCAGCGTACAGATGCGGCCCGCGCAGGCCCACTTTGGCGCCGAAACCCACGTTCACGCCCTTGAAATGCAGGAAGGGAATGTCCAGCCCGCGGTCGGCCAGCACGGTCATGGCGATGCCCTTGCCATTGTCCAGGTCAAAGGCGCGCATGCCCCGCGCGGGGCCGTCGTTAAAGGTATAGTCTTTTGCGCCAAAAATCGTTTCGGGGTTGCCCGCGTATTTGCGCAGGCGCGTCAGTTCGCTTTTTTTCATGGATATACGGCCTTCCTTTCTTATGCAAGATTGCCGCTTACAGTATAGCGCGTTTCCGCCCCGCGCACAAGCCCCGCGCCGGCGCGATTTATAAAATTCTTCACACATTTGTTATGCGGGTGTGCTATAATACCAACCGGAAAGGAGGGCGAATCCGTGCGGCGAACATGGCGGTTTTCCCCGCGCGACGCAGGCGTAATGTTGCTTGCGCTTTCGGGCGCGGCGGCGCTCAGCGCCCTTTGCGCGCAGCTGGACCCGGCGGGCAAAAGCTACGCGCCCATGTTCTTTCTGTTTGCCGTGGCCCTCATAAGCCGCCTGACCAGCGGCTATCTCTACGGCGTGGCGGCGGCGGTCATCAGCGTATTCGCCATCAATTTCGCTTTTACCGCGCCGTATATGGCCTTTAACTTCAGCCTGGCCGGCTATCCACTGACGTTTTTGACCCTTCTGGTCATGGCGTTGCTCATCAGCGCCATGACCACGCAGCTCAAGCGCCAGGAGGAGCGCAACTACCGCGCCCGTCTGGAAGAAATGCGCGCCAACCTTCTGCGCGCCGTGTCGCACGACTTGCGCACGCCGCTGACTTCCATCTCCGCGGCCGCCTCGCTGCTTGCCGAATCCGGAGAGGGCATGGACGAAAAGCGCCGGCGCGAAATGCTTTTGCAGATTTCCGACGACGCCCAGTGGCTGATTCGCATGGTGGAAAACCTGCTTTCCATCACGCGGGTGAGCGAGGGCGCTTCCGGCGTGCGCAAAACGCCCGAGGCGGCGGAGGAAGTTATTTCCGAGGCGGTGCGCAAGTTCCGCAGCCGTTTTGAGCGCCCGGCGGTGCAAATCGACCTGCCGGACGAATTGGTGATGGTGCCCATGGACGCCATCCTCATCGGCCAGGTGCTGGGAAATCTTCTGGAAAACGCGGCCCTGCACGCCGGCGGAGCCACGAAGGTGTGCGTGCGCCTGCGGGTGGAGGGCGCCTGGGCGGTGTTTGAAGTAACCGACGACGGCGCCGGCATTCCGCCCTCGCGCCTGGCGACGCTGTTTGACCCTTCCGCCGCCCAGCCCAGCGACAGCGCGGCGCATTCGCGCACCAACATGGGCATTGGCCTGAGCGTATGCCGCACCATCGTCATGGCCCACGGCGGCACGCTTGCGGCCGACAGCCCGCCCGGCGGCGGCGCCTGTTTCCGCTTCAAGCTGCCCCTGGAAAAGGAGGAAACCCATGCGTAACGCGACGACCATACTCATCGTCGAAGACGACGAGCGCATCCGCGGCCTGATGCGCACGGTGCTTTCCGGCGGCGGCTACGCCACGCTGGAAACCGGCAATGCCGCCACCGCGCTTTCCATGCTTGCCTCGCACAGTCCCGACCTGATGCTTCTGGATTTGGGCCTGCCCGACCGCGACGGCCAGGAATTTTTGCGGGAAATCCGCTCATGGTCGAACGTGCCGGTGGTGGTGGTTTCTGCGCGCGGGCAGGAGCGCGACAAGGTGCGCGCCCTGGACGGCGGCGCGGACGACTACATCACCAAGCCCTTCGGCACCGAGGAATTGCTGGCCCGCATCCGCGCCGCTCTGCGCCATGGCCAGCGCATGGCCGAGGGCGAAAAAAGCGTATACAACATCGGCGGCCTGCAGGTGGATACCGAGCGCCGCGTGGTGCGCGTGGACGGCCGCGAGGTGCACCTGACGCAGATCGAATACAAAATCGTCACCCTGCTGTGCCGCAACGCCGGCAAGGTGATCACCCACGATACCATGATTCGCGAGATATGGGGCCCGTTTTCCAACTGCGACACGCAGCTTTTGCGCGTAAACATGGCCAACATCCGCCGCAAAATTGAAAAAGATCCCGCCATGCCGGAATATATCCTCACCGAAATCGGCGTAGGCTACCGCATGGTCGAGGGGTAGGGGAGAGGCTCTATTCACAAAAGCGGGGCAGGGCGGCCGTGCGAACCGACGCAAACCCCTCAACGGAAAAAGGCTGGCCGTTCCAACCGGCTGGCGGAGGGGCGAAGCAGAGCCGCGTTGGCGTCCTGCCCTGAAAAAAGGCTCCCATGGATGCTCTTTTCCTGAACAGAGAGCGATATATACCCGCAGCCCTGGAAATGCCTCGCGTGGGGGCGCGCCGACGCAGCTTGAAGATGCGTCTGAGCGAAAAATGCCTTGCGCGTGGGGAAAGCAGCAAATTCTTCATGCATGATTCCGGAACCGGTGCGCATGTCGTGTCTGCAAAGCCAGGGAGAACGCATAATGACGCTGCATGATGCGTTCAAAACGGATGGAAAAGTGAAAATAGCCTTTAAAGATGGCTCTGACCAATGATAGGAACCGCTGACTGTTTTCCCGAATTATGATGCGGAAGATGGTCGAGCCTTTGCCTGGATTGGCCGCATCGAAGCATACGAAGATGAGATTGAGCGCATTGAACTTGCAGAATCCGAATAAACCGCATACGAAAGAAGCACACACCGCCAAGCGAAAGCAAGGCGGTTTTTTCATGCCATTCCAAGGGGGAGAGCGCCTTATGCGCGGGGAAAGCAGGGCGAGCAAAAGCCGGCGCATGCCGAGAAAGCGCCTTGTGCGCGGGGAAACTTCTTCCCTGTCGAATTTCAAAACGGGGCAGATGGAGAGTGCCTCGCGCGCGCATGGGGATGCTCCGCTCTTTTGCGCCTTACTGCCGCAATCGCCGGAGAGTGCCTCGCATGCGCGGGAGGGGAACTTCTTTCCCGTTCGAATCCCGAACGGGAAAGGCGGAAAACGCCCGTGCGTGCGGGAAAACTTGCCGGCATCGACGAATCTTCGGCCACATTGCCGAAAATATCTTGGTGCAGGGAAACCTGGCGGCACAGTATGAAGCATGGCGCAGGCGTGGAAAAGCCTGCAAGTTTTCAGATCGTCCTTTACGATTTTGTAGAAATATCTCGTGTGCGAAGATACTCTTGATCGTCTGGTCGAGCGCGCCGATAAGGCGGGAGAATGCCTTGCGTGCAGGGAAAACGTTGGCGGATGGTTTTATCTGGATTATCTGATTCTGAACACCTCGCGTACGCGGAAAAACCAATTTTTCCCCGCTCGCGTATTTTCGGGAATGCTTCGCGCGTGTGGGAAAAAACTCGGTAGACCGAAATTTGTCTTTTGCCTGGCGGGACATCCTTTGTGTCGTGGGAAAACCTACATTAATATGTTCAAAGAAATTGCTGCTCATAGGAGTCCCTTATGCGCGCGGGAAAACGCTTGTATCCCTGCCGTTATATCCTAGAGCCTCAAGGAATCCCCTATGCGCGCGGGAAAACGGCTGCTCGTGCCGCTCTTTCCACGCGTCCAAGGAGAAATCGTGCTGCCGTAAAAACGCTGTCGTATGCCGCTGAATGGGAACGCTTCACGCCCAGGGAAAAACAATCATACGGGCGGCATATGTTGCCCGCCAGCTGCAGAGAATGCCTCGCGCGTGGAGAGAATTTTCGCAATCAACTTCTGCTGTGTCCCTGGCTTCGGGAATATCTCGCGCAAAGAAAGCGCATTTCCTTTGAAGGCAAGAAAGTGAAATCAGGGGATTCCCTCGCGTGCGGAAACATCCCAATCGCGAAGGTATTGTGCCTGAGCATCTCAGGGAATACCCCCGTGCACGCGGAGGCATTATCGCCGCCTTTGTGCCGGGCTTTTCAGCGTAGGGACCACCTCGGAGGCATTCATATCTTTGATAATCATGACCGCTGGCAAGCCGGGAGTTGACGAAGCCCCGTAAGGGCAATGATCCCGGCAGCGTTCGCGTGCTCTGAACAGCCGGCGCATACACCCGTTCTCCCGGATGCTGGCAAACGCAGCCGCTTGGCTTCTTTGTCTCGTCTTTTGTCTGCGCGCCTTCTTTTTTGCTGAAAAAGGGGGAACGTTTTTACGCACAGCGATAAGTTCTTTGGAACCTCCGCTCCAAGCGGATCCAATATAATAAAGCGCCGGGCCCAAGCGAACCGTCGCTTCAGACCCGGTGCCAAACGGCATATATGAAAATTTGCGGCGTTCAGGCGCCCATACCCGGCGTGTATTCAGGGGGCATACATTTTTCACAGGGGGTATAGCCATTGTAGTACGCCACCGCCAACGCGTATTTTTTGCTGTACCACTGCACGTATTCGCAGTCCAAATTGTGATAGAATTTGCCGTTGTCGTTGGCGTAGACATACGTGGTCTGCGTGATGGTTTCATCGGAAAATACCGGCCCGTTTGACGAGGTGACCGCGCTGTAGCCCGTATAATTTGCATCCAACGCCTCAGGCAATTCCGGGCCGAACACTTCCACATCCCGCTCCGCGCTTACCATGCGCACGCCGCCCGGAAGACGTTCCGGCGGGGAGGTCAGCGGCAGCAGCACGGCCAATGTCAGCGCGGCAAAGCAGGTGGTCACCAGGCCTTTCACCGCCGGGTGCCACCGCGTCGTCCTCCACATCAAAAACAGGCCGTAGGGAAAACAAAACAGAAGGCATACATATACCTTCCAATTCGAGCCCTTCCGCCGCCTTGCGGGCGTCTTTCGCATTGTTCGCGTCCTCTTTTCCCCAGAATTCGACAACCTTCCCTCTTCTCTATTTTAGCCGCTGCGGCCGCCAGAGTAAATAAAAGCCGCGCCGAGTTCAAAGAATCGTACCATCGCGATAATATCTGAAATACTTTCGTAATATACTAGCGCTGGGGGATGCCCACGATTAACCTCCACAACATATTGTGGTCACAATCTTGTCGGCCCCTGCGCTTGACAGGCGGCGGGACGCGGTGGTATACTGTGTGTTATCCGTTCGCAATCTCCGAAGGCTTCCATGGCAGAAGGGCGGTGCAACATGGCGAGCGATTACGAAATTCTGGGCGTTTCCCCCTGCGCGAGCAGGGAGGAGTTGCGCGCGGCTTACCGCGCCTTGGCCCGGCGCTGGCACCCGGACCGCTTTCTGGAGGGGCCGGAGCGTGATTGGGCAGGCGCGCGCATGGCGGAAATCACCCGCGCTTATCGCGCCTGTCTGAAGGGCAGCCGCAGGGCGCGCGCTTCCCAGACGGACGACGACGAGCGCCTGAAAACGGCCCGCCGCCTGATTGACGACGGCCAGTTTGTCAACGCCCGCGCCGTATTGATGGAAGTTTCCACCCGCCGGGCGGAGTGGAATTACCTGTTTGGGCTGATGCTTTTGCACCGGCATGAATATGAAAAGGCGTTGGTATATCTGTCCGTAGCGGCGCACCAACAGCCTGAAAACGAAAAATACGCGCGCATGGAAAATGTGGCGCGAGGGATGCAGGAGAGCAGTCGTTCCAGGTTTGGGCGATTTTCGCGGTGAAATTCAATAAATAAACGGTGCAGAGCGTCGGGCGATTCGTCCGGCGGTTTGTTTTTGCACAGCGGTGCGCGCTGAACGTTCCGCCCGCCTCATCCGGAGTGATAGACGCGCCCGCAGGCGTTCGGCGCTTTTGCGGTGGAAACCATAAAAGCAATTGGAAAGGCAGGCGCGGAGGGAACCGGCTTGAAAGCCGTTGGCTGCTTTACTTGGCGGGAGCCAATACCGGTGGGTATGGGGAGAGCCGTTTGGCGGAGTCCGTCTACCTTGACGCGTGCATCTGGAGAAAGGCCGAAAATCGGGGGCGATATGGGCACAAAGCTGAGAGCGCGGGAGATCAGAAATGGATTATGTTGTGTTCGCTGCCGGAAACCCTTGGCGAACGGGAAGGGGACGCTGCGGAAATCTGCGTCCATATCTCAGAAGGGCGGATGGCTTGCGATTCTGCACAGCGTTAAGTTGAATATGCCGGTATACAATAGGATTTGCAGCCCTGTTTGAGTGTGCCAGGCAATGCCCAGCGCTTTCCTCTTGGCCCTACAGAAGCCGGGCGCCCCTGCGCGTGGGCCGTTCGGCGGGCTTCGTACTCTCCACCAATCAAAAATGCAACCGAGAATTCCCGTCTTATGCTCTTCGGGGCGGGGATTCGGCCGCCTCCACGCGGCAGCACTGGTTGTCGATACTATCGACCGTGGCAGCACTGGCTGCCGGCACTGCCGACTGCGGAGTATGGAGCGACGCTGCTTGCCTGCGGCAAGAGCGCTTCGGGGGCGCGCGCCTGATTTTGGGACCGGT
>CAJFUU010000079.1 GCA_904420265.1 uncultured Clostridia bacterium | reverse complement strand
GTGTACGCGATGGGCGTGGGCGCCGAGAACTTCGCCGGCCTCTACGACAACACCGACATCTTCACCAAGACCATGGCGGCCATGGGTCTTGAGGCCGACGCGTAAAAGTCAACCCGGGTTTGCGGGCTGCCCGCTGGGGCAGCCCGTTTTCCTTGCAGAAGGACCGGCGCGCGGGATACTTGTTGTTGAAGGCACGCGCTGTGGGGCGCAAAATTCACACCTTCGCGTTGTGCCTACGGCTGGGCGATGCGCCAGATGGTTTCCTCGTGCGCGGAGGCTTTTCCCCAGTAGCCGAGTCGATGAACGCCTGCCCCGCCGATGGTTCCCTCTCATGCGGAGCATTTCCTGCAATTCTTGGCGCGCGGTTGTGTTCAGCGGATGGCTGTCCGGCGGTTGCACCGCAAGGTTGCGCTTGAAATCCACGGCTTTGCGGTGTGCCGATGGTCGGGTAATTCGCCGTGATAATTTCCTCGCATGCGAAGCCCTTTTCGCAATTTACGTTCCTTGGAAGCCCCGTTGCTCCGGCAGACATGCCGTCAAGCGATTGTACTGCAAGGTATGCTCGAAATCCACGCCTTCGCGTTGTGCCTACGGCCAGGCAATTCGCCGCAATGGTTTCCTCGCGCGCGGAGACGTTTCCACCATTCATGCGTCCTGGCGTGCATGCGGTTCATTTGGCGGGTGGGCATCTCAGGCGGCTGACGCGGATTGACGTTGCCTGCCCATTGGGCAGGGACGCTTCGGAAGGCGCTTGGCGACGCTGCTTGCCCTTGCGTGCAAGGGCGCTGCGCGGAGAGGCACGCCCGGATTTTGGGGACGCGAAGAGGGATGGGATTTGAGAAGTTTTTGCGCTGAAAGGCTCGATTGGCCGGGCGTGCGGAAAGCGGCGCGGGGTTGTTCTGTTCGCTGGGCGAGCCGGTTGATACGGGCGGCGGGGTTACGGCGAGCTCTGCCCGCACCCGCTCAAGGGTCATTGACCCTTGAGAATCCCATTGGCCTCCGGCGGGGTTTCGATGGGTTCGGATGGGAGCAAATTTTCTGCCCCGGTGGGGCGGTTTGGAACAAACGGAGGTCCATATGAAAAAACTTGGCAGAAAATCGAAGTCAAACCTGATTTTTTCCGCTGTGATGCTTGTGGTTTGCGGCCTGTTGTGCCTGATTCCCGATGCGTACACCAATCCTTCCTCGGCCATTCCCCGCGAACAGGTGCGCATTGACAGCGTGGACAATACCCAGCTTTATCCTTTGGGCATCGTCTACTCCGGCTCGCAGAACTGCGAAGTGACCGTGCTCACCGGCGAGTATGCGGGCGAAACCGCTTCCGCCCACAACTACCAAAACTCCGCCCTGGACAAAGACAAGCTCTTCGAAGTCGGCGATGTCGCCCATGCCATGGTTCAGATGGGCGCAAACGGCCTCACCGTCACGCTCATCGACCACTACCGTATCGGCGTAGAGGGCTGGATTTTTGCCGCGCTCGCCCTCGCCCTCATTGCCGTAGGCGGCGCGGTGGGCTGCGGCGCGCTGGTGTCCCTTGTCTCCAGCGTAGTGATGATCTGGAAACTGCTCATCCCCCTGCTTCTGCGCGGCGTGGATCCCATTCTCGCTTCTTTTGCCACCGTGCTTATCCTCACGGTCATCATCGACCTGCTCGTAGCCGGTTGGACGAAAAAATGTCTCGTGGCCATGGTCGGCTCGGTCATGGGCACGCTGGTTACATGCGTGCTGGCCTATGTGTTTACCGACGTGCTCAAACTCGACGGCGGCGACACGCCCTACATTGTGCCCCTGCTCTCCCAGTCGGCCATGACCGTAGACCCCAAGGCGCTGTACATTGGCATGGTGTTCATCGCCAACGCCGGAGCGCTGATGGATTTGAGCATGGACGTGTCCATTTCCTGCGAAGAAATCGTCTATCATCGCCCGGACATCAGCGCCGGGGCGCTGCTCAAGAGCGGCGTTTCCATCGGCCGCGGTGTGCTCGGAACGCAGACGACCACGCTGATGCTGGCCTATTCGGGCAATTACCTTTCCATGCTGATGTACTTCGCCGGGCAGGGCACGCCGGTGGTGGATTTGCTCAACCTCAAGTATGTGGCCAGCCAGCTTATGAACACGCTGGTGGGCAGCTTTGGCCTGGTGGCCGCCGCGCCGCTGACCGCCGTGGCCGCCTCCATGCTCTACACCCGCCATACGCGCGAAAAAACAAAGCGGGCGCAGGCGGCAGAGCCGCAGGAAAGCAAAACCCTTCCGGAGGCGTAATCCATGTGCCATGGCGGCCGAAGCCGCCTTCGCCCCGCGGCGTTTTGAAGGCAGATTGCCATTTTGCGCCGGCACGATGCTGGCAGCGCGCACGCGCTCTGAATCGCCGCGCGCGCCCCATTCCCCTGGGCGCTGCCGAAAGCAGCCCATCGGCCTTTTTGCGTCAGGCTTCCCTTTGGCCCCCGCTCAAAGCGGGGGTTTTGTTATGCAGCCCAAGCCGCTCTCAAACAGGTTTGCAAGCGGCTCGGGCTGTCAGAAAAACGCAGGAGAGCGCGAGAGGGCAGCGACCCTTTCGCGCTTTCATCGTTCCCGGCGGCATGTATGCGTTTCCTTGCAATTTCGCTTTGTCGCGCAGCGGCGCGAGCAAAAATTGGAGAGGGCGGCAGGAGGCGCAATCCTGCGGCTTCTGCGGTTTCGCCAAAGGAGAAACCGCCACGGCTCAAATTGAAAATCTGAGCCGTGACACCCGGCGGGGGAGATGCTCCCCGTCCGCAAACTTGTCAAAAATACGCTTTTGACAAGAAAAGCCGCTTTCAAAACGGTTTGAAAGCGGCTGTATGGGGACAATGCGCCTTACGCGCGCAATGCCCGGGCGTCGTTTGTCTTTGCGGAAAACCGCGCGAACAGACACATTCCCGCAAAAGCGCATATGGCCAGTATGCGATATGTAAACCAAGGATGGATAAAAGAATGGTTTTGTATGGCGGCGTCCCACAAAAGGGGAAGCAGGCATACCGCGATGTAAGACGTCCAGGCCAGTCCGGTCAGTTTTTGGCGGGGCGAGCGCCGCAGGAAACAGACGCCGGCAATCGCCACATAAAGCAGGCCCGCAACCAGCGCCGGCGAACGCAGGCGAACCAGCTGCCGCAAAACAATTCTGACAAAGGAGATGTCCACGCCGGGCGCAGCCGATGTAGATGCCCGCAACTGGATGGTTTCGAGCACGCCCATGTCCTCGCCGCCAAACAGCGCGCCGATGATCCACTTGCCGGCCCACATGCCCGCATAGCCCACAAACCATGCGGCCAGCGTTACCGCCACCAGTTTCAGCCCCTGCTTCCAACCGCCCTCCGCGCTGCAAAGGCACAGCGTCGCCAGTATGCCATAGGCCAACAGCGGATAGGTCATAAGGTCAAGGTAACTCGTTGCGCAACCCGCCAGCACAAAAAGCAGCGCCAGCCGTTCCTTTCGCTCGCACAGCCAATCCCGCTTGAGCAGGAACGCGATGGAGGTCAACATGGCCACCGTGTAAACCGACGTATAAAACAGGGACATTGAAATGGCGAATGGGTCGATCAAAAGCAGCGTGATTACAAAGGGGAGGATATACCGCCCCAACTTGCGCGCATGCATCAAAAACGCCGTCGCCAGCGCGAGCGCCGCCACCCAGAAGGCGTTGATCGTGCGGATTTGCCCATAGGTAAAGGCGCTCAGCAGCGGCTTCAGCGTGACGAGATAACCATGCCAATAGCGGCCGTAAGTGCTGCCGCTTTCATGCGTCCCCCCCCCGGTTTCCAGATAGGACGCAAAGTTTTCGACGGGACTTACGCCGTGCCCGAAGGGGCGGTATGGCCTGGGGGCGCTATAACATCATTCAGCTTCGCACTTACGCCGTGCCCGAAGGGGCGGTATACATTGATCGTCCGGTCGATCAGGGACGCGTCTTCGCGATAGGCGGCCTGTATCAACATAATCGAATCGGTAAAGTTATCCAGCATCGTGTCCACGCCAAGAAAGTTCACCGTGGGATAGGTGCCTTCCTCCTCAAAGACGCCCGCCGAGGCAATGGCGTTTTCCGCCATCGGCTCCGTCGGAAGCGCAAACGCGGCCAGCAACAGCGCAAAGCCCACGACAACGCATGCCGCAACCAGCAGCGCCGACTTCCCGAATAATTTTACGTATGTTTTCACATACAACCCGCCTTTGTATAAATAAGCGCGTCCTTCCCCATCTTCCTGACGGCAGCGGCTATATCATGGCATTCCGCAAGGAAAATGTCAATCTAACGGATGCGCTTCGCCCTTCAGCGCTGGCGGATGCGGCTTTGCCGCGAATTTTGCAAACAGACACATGCCGGAAAGGGCGGTGATAACAAGTTCCCGGTAGGTGAAAAAGGCATGCACATAGGAGTGGTTTGCCGCGCATACATACCAAACAAACGGCAGAACGCACAGCGCGATGAATGGTGCCCACGCCTTCCCCGCCAGCTTCTGCCGGGGCGCGCGCCGCGCAAAACAGACGCCGGTAACCGCCAGGTATGCCGCCGCCAACGCCAGTGCGGGCGAGATGATGCGGTACAGCTGCCGTTTGATGAGCATATACAGAGAGACGCTCTCGCCCGTGACGCTGGACATGGATGTGCGCATCCGGATGATTTGCAGCGCGTCCTCCAACAGATTGCCGCCGCCCAGCAGCGTGCCAAGAACCCATTTTCCAGCCCACATGCCCACATAGCCCACAAACCAGGAAACCATCATAAGCAGCAGCGATTTGAGCGCCTGTTTCCAGTTTTCCTGCGTGCAGCAGAGGTAAAACACCGCCGGCACCCCGAAGCTGATAAAGGGGAAGGTCAGCAGGTCGAAATAGCTCGTCAGGCAGCCTGTGAGCGTGAAAAACAGCAAAAGGCGATCCCGGCGCGGCATCAACCAGTCGCGCTTCCACAAAAACGCAATGGAGGCCGCGGAATAAACGCAGTAAACGCTCATGGAGTGCAGCGACTGGGCAATGGCGAAGGGATTGATGAGCAAAAGAGCAATGCCATAGGGAAGGATATACCTTTTCAACTGCCGACGCCACAATAACACCACCAGCCAGAGCGCCAGCGCCGCCACCACTGCGGCGTTCACCACGCGGATCTGGCTGTAATTGAAAACGCTTAAAAGCGGCTTGAGCGTGAGCATGTAACCATGCCAATAGCGCCCATAGGAGACGATCATATCCGGGGTTTCTCCCTCGCCATAACAGGAAACGATTACCTGCGCCGCGTCTTCGCCGCGCATCAGCGGGCGATAGACGTTCACCATCCGCTCAATAAGCGAAGCGTCCGCGGCGCGATAGCCGGCGCTCATCAGCATCAGGGCGTCGGAGCTGTTGCTCAGCATGGAACGGATGCCCAGAACATCCACTTCCGGATAGCTTCCTTCCTCTGCAAACACGCCGGCGGAGGCATATACGTTTTTCTCCATGTTCTGCGTTGGCAGGGCGAACGCGGCCAGCAGCAGCGCAAAGCCCACGGCGATGCACGCCGCGACCAGCAGCGCCGATTTCCCAAGCAGCTTCATATATCCCCTCATGGTGATCCCCCGCCTTTGTACAGAATGGCGCCGCAAACAGTTCCCCGAAAGCGGGCGCGCGGCCGTCCAGCCCTTCTCCACATGCGCAATATAATGCTCCAAGCCTTGGGGCCTGGCGCAAAAAGGAAATGCCCATGCGTTTGGCATGGGCAAACGCCTTTTCCCCGTCTCGCAGTCGCGCTGCCGGCAGGGCTTGCCGTACCGGCGAAGCCGCGCCTGCGTGAATCCCGTTTGTTTTGCAAGCCCAGGCGTTTCAGCGCCTTTCGAACGCGTCGCGCTCAGAACAGGCCTGTGATGCGGCCCTGGGCGTCCACGTCTATTTTTTCAGCCGCCGGTACTTTGGGAAGGCCCGGCATGGTCATAATATCGCCGGTGAGGGCGACGATGAAACCCGCGCCCGCCGAGACGCGCAAATTGCGCACCGTAACGGTGAAGCCTTCCGGCGCGCCCAGCTTTTTGGGGTCGTCGGAGAAGCTGTACTGCGTCTTGGCCACGCATACCGGAAGGTTCCCAAAGCCCATTTCCGCAAGTTGACGGGCCTGCTTCCTGGCCGCAGGCAGAAGTTCCACGCCTGCGCCGCCATAGACGCGGCGCACGATGGCGTTGAGTTTGTCTTCAATGCCGCCGTCCAGCTCGTAGCTGTACCGGAAGTGATTTTCCGCTTCACACAGGCGCACCACTTCCTCGGCCAGCGCCACGCCGCCGGCGCCGCCCCGGGCCCAAACCTCGGAAAGGGCCACGTTCACGCCCAGGGCGCGGCATTTTTCTTCCACCAGTTTAAGTTCCGCCTCCGTGTCGTCCGGGAAGCGGTTGACGGCCACTACGCAGGGCAGGCCGTAAACGTTTGTAATGTTGGACACGTGGCGCAAAAGATTGGGCAGACCCTTTTCCAGCGCTTCAAGGTTTTCCTGTTTGAGTTCGTCCTTTTTCACGCCGCCGTGCAGTTTAAGCGCCCGCACTGTGGCCACCACCACCACTGCCGCCGGGCGCAGGCCCGCCATGCGGCACTTGATGTCCAGGAACTTCTCCGCGCCCAAATCCGCGCCGAAGCCGGCCTCGGTAACGGCGTAATCGCCCAGTTTCAGGGCCATGCGCGTGGCCAATACGCTGTTGCAGCCGTGGGCGATATTGGCAAAGGGGCCGCCGTGAATCAGCGCCGGGGTGTGTTCCAGCGTCTGCACCAGGTTGGGCTTGACGGCGTCCTTCAAAAGCGCCGTCATGGCGCCGGCGGCTTTCAAATCTCCCGCCGTAACGGGCTTTTCGTCGTATGTATAGCCGACGATGACGCGGGAGAGCCGCTCTTTCAAATCGGCAAGGCTATTGGCGAGGCAAAGCACGGCCATGATTTCGCTGGCCACGGTAATATCGTAACCATCCTCGCGCGGGACGCCGTTGACGCGTCCGCCCAGGCCGTCCACCACAAAGCGGAGTTGGCGGTCGTTCATGTCCACGCAGCGCTTCCAGGCGATGCGCCGGGGGTCGATATTCAGGGCGTTGCCCTGATAGATGTGGTTGTCCAGCATGGCGGCCAGGAGGTTGTTGGCCGCCCCGATGGCGTGGAAGTCCCCGGTGAAGTGGAGGTTGATGTCCTCCATGGGCACCACCTGGGCGTAG